>RHAU01000171.1 GCA_010032125.1 Actinomycetota bacterium
GCACCCCACATTGATCCCACGCGAACATCCGCTGGCAGCAGTGCGAAATTCTTTTAACGCGATCTTTGTCGAGGCCGAATCGGCTGGTGAATTGATGTTTTATGGCCGCGGTGCAGGCGGCGCCCCCACTGCAAGTGCCGTGCTTGGCGATTTAATTGCAATCGCGCGCAACAAGACTCGTGGCGGAGAAGGTCACGGTGAATCTGACTATGCGCAGCTTGCAATCGCCCCAATCGACAATGTCCTGACGAGATATTTGATTCGCCTTGATGTCGCAGATAAACCTGGTGTTCTTGCATCAGTTGCCCAAACTTTTGCGTCGCACAACGTATCTATCGAAACGGTTCGCCAATCCGGTCGCGGCTCAAGTGCTGAGTTGATTGTTATGACCCACACAGCAACTGATTCCTCACTTGCTGCGACAGTAGATGCACTGAGCAAGAGCGATGTTGTGAAGAACGTTGAGAGCGTTATCCGAGTCGAAGGCGCTCGTCAGTGAAGTTATTTGGCGCTCGCGGCGCGCATCAATGGCGCGGCGTGATTGAGGAATACCGATCGCGGTTACCAGTCTCAAAATCCACTCCGGTTGTTACCTTGTGCGAAGGTGGCACTCCACTTGTCTATGCA
This sequence comes from Actinomycetota bacterium, assembly GCA_010032125.1. Taxonomy (GTDB): domain Bacteria; phylum Actinomycetota; class Actinomycetes; order Nanopelagicales; family Nanopelagicaceae; genus MAG-120802. Next base: position 628 of record RHAU01000171.1, read on the forward strand.
TGCACTGCGTATTGGAAAGGTTATAAGGAATATCGCGATGACAAAATGATGAAATCACTTCCGCAGATGTGGGGATTTCAAGCATCGGGTGCCGCACCCATCGTGCGCGGCGCTGTCGTAAAAAATCCAGAGACGATTGCAACCGCGATTCGTATCGGAAATCCGGCGTCCTGGCAGCAAGCACTCGATGCACGTGACAAATCTGGTGGCCTGATTGATGAAGTAACGGATGATGAAATTCTCAGCGCATATCGACTCGTTGCAGCGCGTGAAGGTCTCTTTGTAGAACCATCGAGCGCTGCGGGAATCGCGGGTCTGCTCAAATATAAGGAACGCGGGAAGTTACCTTCCGGAAAGACGATCGTCATCACCGTGACAGGAAATGGACTTAAAGATGTCCAATGGGTTCTCGATGGTGCACCGGCTCCAACAGTGATTCCCGTTGATGTTCGAGCAGCGGCAGAAGTGATTGGATTGTCGTAATGGCGCGCGGATTTAAAGATCGACTGACCTATAAAGCAACACCAGTTCAAGTAAGTGTTCCTGCTACGTCGGCAAATCTTGGCCCAGGTTTTGATGCGCTCGCCATTGCACTTGAACTTCGCGATATCTACGTCGCCCAAATCTTGGATGAAGAAACTTTTGATGTTGATGTCACTGGTGAAGGCGCAGATGAAGTGAAGAAAGATAGTAAGCATCTCGTCATCAAAGCGATGATGCGCGG
>RHAU01000172.1 GCA_010032125.1 Actinomycetota bacterium
TATTCAATGATCAATTTAGGCGGGGGAGTGAGCGTCTCTGCTCGACCTAGCGATGCGATAGCCCTTGCTCTTCGAACCGGAGCCCCGATCCTTGGAAGCGAGGAGCTCCTCGCCGCCGCAGGAATCGAGATTCCAGATCAGGCCGAGGATGAAGTAGAGAAGTTCAAAGAGTTCCTCGACCAGATCAATCCCGAGGATTTCGCGAAGTAAAAGTCTAAATCTTTACTTGAGGTTTTGAGTGTGTCGGTGATTGCTGCCAGCCACTCTTGGTTCTACCGTTCTCTCACCCCCTCAGAGATATAAAGGAAGGCTTCCCCGTGTCAGAGACCAACTTCCTCGATCTTGGTTTTCGCGGAACGACGGCATGTACCGCCGCAGGAATTTCCTACCGACAACTCGATTATTGGGCACGGACCGGTCTTGTTGAACCGACGATTAGGGGAGCGGCGGGTTCTGGTTCGCAACGTCTCTACAGCTTTAAAGATATTTTGGTTCTCAAGGTCGTCAAGCGATTGCTCGATACCGGGGTCTCACTGCAGAACATTCGTTCAGCGGTCACCCACCTTCGCAAGCGGGGCGTCGATGATTTGGCGAAAATCACTCTGATGAGCGATGGCGCTTCAATTTATGAGTGCACCAACTCCGATGAAATTATTGACTTGCTCCAAGGTGGCCAAGGAGTCTTTGGAATTGCGATTGGAAAAGTATGGAATGAAGTAGAGGGTTCACTCGCGCATCTTCAAGCAGAGAATCCCGATGATGGTTCCATTGTTACAGGCGCAGAGAGCCAAGACGAATTGGCTGCACGTCGCAAACTCCGGGGCGCCTAAAAGTAGGAGTGCCTCTATTCTTCTCGCGTGAAGCGGGAATTTGTAGATCGTCATGTCGGACCTACCTCCGATCAGATTGCGACGATGCTTCACGAATTACAGTTTTCACATCTCGACGAGTTTATTGCCAAGGTTCTTCCTGACTCCATCAAATTAAGTGAACGTTTTGGCGCTTCACTACCAGCCCCTATTTCTGAATTTGAAACTATTGCAGAACTCAAAAAGTTAGGCGCTCAGAATCTTCTCTGCGATTCACTTATTGGCATGGGGTATTACGGAACAATTACTCCGCCAGTTGTGCTCCGCAACGTTCTTGAGAATCCGTCCTGGTACACCGCTTACACTCCGTATCAACCAGAAATTAGTCAAGGACGATTAGAAGCTCTCTTTGCATTTCAAACTATGGTGAGTGATTTAACGTCACTTCCAATCTGCAACGCATCCATGCTTGATGAATCTACTGCTGCCGCTGAAGCGATGACTCTTGCTCGTCGTAGTTCGAAAGCGGTCGATGAAGCGA
>RHAU01000173.1 GCA_010032125.1 Actinomycetota bacterium
CAACCCTCGATGGAAGGAAAATAATGATCGGAAAGAATCGTAGAAAGCGAAGTTGGATCGCTGCTGCGGTGCTTGCGGCGGGAAGCTTGGTTTTTACCTCTCTTCCTGCAGCTCATGCGGAAGTTGGCGTCACTAGCACCCAAATCAAGTTGGGTACGACGCTCCCGCTGACAGGAAGCGCCTCACCCGGGTACAACAAGCTCGGCGATGCAATGAAGGCGTATTTCAATTATGTCAACGACAATGGCGGCGTCTACGGCAGAAAGATCACTCTTGTCATCAAGAATGATGAGTACTTGCCAAACCTCGCAGTCGCTAAGACAAACGAACTCATTCTTAAAGATAAAGTTTTTGCTCTAGTTGGAGCTCTCGGTACCGCAAATCACCAGGCTGTTGCTAACGCAGTAGGTCTTGGACGTCGCGGAATTCCAGATCTCTTCATCAATACCGGATTTAGTGGATTTGCTAATCCAAAGCAATATCCGACCACTTTCACCGTTCTACCTTCGTATGCGATGGAAGCAAAAATCATGGCTCAATTCATCAAAGAGAACTACGCTGGAAAGAAGCTAGGCCTCATTTATCAAGATGATGAATTCGGTTCAGATGCTCTCAAGGGATTTGCGCAAGCCGGCATCAAATTCGATGTCACCGTTCCTTACGCATCAGGTAGCCAGAGCCAAACAACTGCTCCTACATGGATCTCCAAGTTGTCTGCTGGAGGCGCTGAAGTTGTCGTGATGTTTGGTGTCACTTCTGCTTCTGGTCTCGCACTGGCAACTGCCGGTGCTTTGAAGTACACGCCGAAGTGGATTCTTGGCTCAGTTGGCGGCGACGCGACAACGCTTCGCGCACTTGGCGTACCACCAGCAGTTCTCACTGGCCAGATCGGACTTTCACCAGTCCCATCACCAGCGGATACCACTGATGAATACGTAAAGCTCTTCCAGGAAGTTAATGCGAAGTACAACAACAATGTTGCCTTCGACAATAACGTTCTTGCAGGTATGAATACCGCGATGCTGACAGTGCAAGCACTTCGTGCCGCAGGTAAGAATCCAACTCGAAAGAGTTTGATTGCTGCAATGAAAACGAAGGGTTCGACATTTGTTTCATCAGCATTGGTACCTCTCAATTACTCAGCAACAAGCAATGTGGGCTTCAACGGTTACTGGTTTGGCCAATATGACTCGACTGGAGTTATGAAGCCGCTCGCGACTGGTGTTGTTGCTTACACAACCGATTCTGGAACGGGCCCTGTAGTGAAATCCACTTTCAAGCGCCCAGCAATGCCAGCGAAAGGATTGCCAACTAACTCAT
>RHAU01000174.1 GCA_010032125.1 Actinomycetota bacterium
GAAGCGTCATCGCTCCCTTCTAGAAGAGATTTCCATTCGAGGTATCGGCGTTATCGATAACGCCACGGTTCAATTTTCTCCAGGTCTTAATGTCATCACTGGCGAAACGGGCGCAGGAAAAACAATGGTCCTCACCGCGCTTAATCTCATCCTCGGCGGTAAAAGCGATCCGGACTTAATCCGAAGCGATCATGAGCGACTTCATGCCGTAGGTCGCTTTGAAGTTAACGATCCAAGAAACCCAGCTCTTCTCGAACTTCTTGACGAACATGATGTCGATATTGATAGCGAAGGATTGCTGCTTTCCCGGAGCGTAACCCGAGATGGAAAATCTAAGGCGCAACTTTCTGGGATGACATCAACTGCAGGGGTTCTTAGCGCCATCGGTGGTCATCTTGTAGAGGTGCATGGACAGCATGGAAACCTTCAACTCTCTAAGGCAACTCGTCAGCGTGAATTACTTGACGCTTTCGCCGGAGATGAAGTTTCTTCTGCATTAGGACTCTTTCGAAAAGCTTTCAAGAATTACAACGAACTGGTCATCCGTGTGAAAGAGTTAAGGAAATCGCTAGGCGATCGGGACCGCGAGATCGCATCTCTCAAAGCTACTCTCAATGAATTCGAGAAACTAAAACCGCGCCGAGATGAGTTCCTTGAGTTGGTAGCACTGATTGAACGACTTGAGAGCGTAGAAGATTTGAGAGTTGCCGCTACCGGAGCATTACAGGCTCTCGATGATGAGCAGTCAGGTGCCATGAACTCACTCCATGCGGTGCGGCGATACCTTTCCACAATTAAAGGCAAAGATGCTCAGCTGGATGAAATCTCCGAGCGCTTTGGCGAAGCGTTCTACACCCTCAACGATGTTAATTCGGATCTAGCACGATATCTCGACGGACTATCTGCCGATCCCACAGCGTTGGATAACGCACAATCGCGGCGTGCGGCGCTCATTTCTTTTGCAAAAAAACAAGGTTTGAGCGGCGATAACGATGGCATTAACGAGGCGCTCGATATTGCATTGAACGCTCGCGCTCGGATTGAGGATTTAACGGGCGGAGATGAGAAGTTGGCAGAACTTGAATCCCAACTCACAGTTGAAAGTTCTAAAGTAATAGAAGAAGGAAAAAATCTCAGTTTTGCGCGCACCAAAGCTGCAGCCGAACTCGATAAACGAATCACCGCAGAGCTTGCCGCTCTTGCCATGCCGCACGGAAAATTCCACACTTCAGTAACCCAAGGTTCCATCGATGATCTTCAGGCATACACCAACGATGGAGTTGATAACGTCTCCATGCTCTTCACGAGCCACGGTGGAG
>RHAU01000175.1 GCA_010032125.1 Actinomycetota bacterium
GCGATGGCGCTTGCACATGCTGAACATAAAGTTGGTGCAGGAATAGGTAGAAAAAATATGTTGGGGATGGTCGTCTCGACAGGAATTGGCGGTGGACTGATAATTAACAATTCCTTAGTTGTTGGTGATACCGGAAATGCTGGTTATATCGGCCACCAAACTATTAATTTTGATGGCGAGTTGTGTAGGTGTGGTCGGCGAGGATGTGTAGAGATGTATGCGAGCGGACCCAACATGGTGAAAGCCGCTCAATCCAAGGGTTGGAACTCCGGAACTGATTTCACCGCACTTGCAGAATCTGCGCGCCAAGGAAATGAGATCGCCATAGATGTCATAAAAAAGGGAACTCACGCACTAGCCCAATCAATAGTTAATACTGCAGGAGCCTTAGATATCCACACTGTAATTATCGGTGGCGGAGTTTCTCAAGCCGGTGATATCTACTGGAATCCTTTAATGGCAAATATTGAACAAGAAGCACAGCACGAAGGTTTTCTCAATGATCTAGAAATATTGCCCGCGAAACTGCAACGCGATGCGGGGCTGATTGGTGCATCTCTGGCGATTTCTAATTCACATGGCACCGATTGTTGCTGGCGTTGATTCTTCAACCCAGTCCGTCAAAGTCGTTTTGCGGGATGCAGATAGTGGCGAACTCATTGCCGAAACATCAAAACCACATCCGGACGGCACTGAAGTAGATCCACGGCACTGGAAAGATGCTCTAGAGAGTGCTTTACAAGAACTTTCTTCCCATCACATAGACGCAATTTCCATAGCAGGACAGCAACATGGAATGGTCGCAATTGATGCTCAGGGTGAGGTAATTCGACCCGCGCTTTTATGGAATGACACGCGTTCCAGTACGGAAGCCGAAGAGATTAACAAGGAATTTCCGCATATCCACCAAAAAGTGGGATCAAAACTCGTTGCATCCTTCACTGCCTCCAAGGTTCGCTGGCTTTCAAAGAATGAACCAGAGAATGCAAGGAAAGTTGCGGCGATTGCACTTCCACATGATTGGTTATCGTGGCAACTTCAAGGCGGAAAAGAAATCAAGAAAATCTTTACTGATCGCTCCGATGCATCTGGAACGGGTTACTTTGATTCGGTGAGTAATCAATATTGTGGCGATATTTTCTCATTTGTAATATTTGCCGAGGCAGATGCCCACACTCCTTCATCACTTTCAGTGCGCATCGGTTTGTAATCAAAATGCTTGGGACCGTCGTAGTTGTAGCGATCGAGCAGATCAACCAGGAAGAAGGCTGACTTTAAATCACCATGACCAAAAACAAGATCTTGATCGTA
>RHAU01000176.1 GCA_010032125.1 Actinomycetota bacterium
TAATGATTCACTTATTCATGCAGTGCTCGGAAATGCCCTTAACAACATCAGTCGACATACACCACATGATGCTCCTGTCAGATTACAAGCGAGAAGAAAAGGCTCTGAGGTAAGCATTGTGATTGAAGACGGCGGACCAGGAATCCAAAATAAAGACGGCTTGGAATCAATTCAGCTCTTCACTCGATTTGATAAGTCTCGCTCTCGAGAACATGGCGGTAGTGGACTTGGGTTGAGCATCATCAACTCTGCAATAAACAAAATGGGTGGAGAGCTAACTTTGGACAAATCTTCACTTGGAGGACTTGCTCTCAATATGAAGTTGCCCGCAAGCAATCAGTAACTATTTGTTAAAGTCCTGTTGAGTCCGCTCAAGGCCTCGTTCCATGAGTGATTCGACTGCGGAGGAAGCGCTTTCAAGAAAATCAGGTAGTTCTTTTCGTTCTGAAGATCCGAATGCTTTGAGAACATAATCAGCCGGATCTTGGTTGCCGGAAGGTCTGCCAATGCCCAATCGAATTCGGAAGTAATCGCTACTCCCCAGAGCGCTTGTAATGCTCTTTAACCCGTTATGGCCATTATCGCCGCCCCCATATTTGATGCGGGTGCTCTTAAATGGGATATCCAATTCATCGTGAGCAATAATGATTCGATCGCCTTTTACTTTATAGAAGTCAGCAAGGGCCTTCGTCGGTCCTCCAGATTCATTCATGTAACAACGTAACGTCGCAAGAACAACGGAAATGGCTTCTCCGCCAACACCAATTTTGTATTCGGCAACGTTGGCACGCGATTTGTGCGAGGTTAATCGAAGTTCCATTCGATCAGCGAAAGATGTAATCAGCATCGCGCCGATGTTGTGACGAGTCTTTTCGTAATCTGGACCGGGGTTACCAAGTCCAATTACCAACCAGCGATCTGCCTTCGCCCCGCGAAACATAGGGCAAGGTTAGTCGGGCGCTACTTCTTCTCTTCTGCCGGTGCAGCAGCGGCAGCGGCTTCACCTTCAGCAGGAGCAGCAGCAGCCTCACCTTCAGCAGGTGCGGCAACAGGTACAACTTCTTCAATTGCTGCGCGGACTGAAACGTGAGCAACGACCATCTTTGGATCGCTCTTGAGAAGAACACCTTCAGGAAGCGGAACTTCTCCAGCCAACTTCGAATCGCCAGCCATAAGTCCAGTGATATCCAGCTCCAAGAATGAAGGAATAGATGTTGCTTCCACTTCAACTTCAATGGAGTTATTAACGTGTTCGAGAATTCCTTCTGGATCGTGCTTACCAGTGGTATGA
>RHAU01000177.1 GCA_010032125.1 Actinomycetota bacterium
TTGAAATCTGTTCCTTTGCGATCTCCTTCGATAAATGAAGCAGCAAGATCGTTTTCACATAGCCGCTTCACTTCTTCCAGCATTCCCATCACTGTTGGGCGATCAAGATCTGCGTAGATTGATTTTCCTAAGATTGATTCGCGACCGAGTAGATCAAAGAGACAGAACTCAATATCGCGGAGATTTGCTACGTAATGGCCCATACCCGAAGAATGCTACTGGCAAGTAACTTACGCAACAGGGCGTGCTGGAGCGGGCGACGGGAATCGAACCCGCGCTGTCAGCTTGGGAAGCTGACGTGATGCCATTTCACTACGCCCGCGTTGGTCGCACTCTTCAGATAAGAATAGAGAACGGCTGCCGACGAATATTAGGCGGGGATTACGGGAAAAGGTAGGGTCACCAACCATGCTGCTCAGTGATCGCGATATAGCTGCGGAGATTAAAACTGGTCGGGTTCAGGTCGAGCCTTTCGAATCAGCGATGATCCAGCCGTCGAGCGTCGATGTCAGACTCGATAGATTCTTTCGAGTCTTTGAAAACCACCGCTACGAAGTTATCGATCCCTCAATTGAGCAATCAGAATTAACACGAGAAGTTGCAGTAGCTCCCGAAGATTTCTTCATCCTCCACCCCGGTGAATTTGTTCTCGCTTCCACATATGAAGTCATCACACTTCCTGATGACATCGCTGGGCGCCTAGAAGGAAAATCTTCACTCGGTCGCCTCGGACTACTCACTCACTCAACTGCGGGCTTTATTGATCCTGGATTTAGTGGCCACATCACGTTAGAACTTTCAAATGTCGCAAATCTTCCAGTCAAGCTCTATCCGGGAATGAAGATCGGACAATTGTGTCTCATCAAACTCTCATCTCCCGCAGAGCATCCTTACGGTTCTGCGATTTACGGTTCCCGTTATCAAGGTCAACGTGGACCGACACCTAGCAAGTCATGGCTCAATTTTCACAAAACCAAAATCCAATAGATTCAGTAGATTAAGGCTATGGATTTCACGGTCATCGCACTCGCTGTTCTTGTTTTTCTTGTTATCTTCGCGGTTCTTCAATACAACCGTCTGATTCGCCTCAATGTCCAGGTAGATGAGGCGTTTGCACAAATCGAAGTTCAACTCAAGCGTCGTGCAGATTTAATTCCAAACCTTGTCGAAACTGTCAAAGGGTATGCATCGCATGAACGTGAAGCCCTTGAAAAAGTGGTTCAAGCCAGAGCAGCATCTACCGCTGCTTCTACCCTCCCAGCAGTCGCTGCTGCAGATGGCGCACTCACC
>RHAU01000178.1 GCA_010032125.1 Actinomycetota bacterium
CTTTGAAACCGCCAAACGCATTGACAGATTGGGGGGTCATGCCGATATGGCCCATAACCGGGATGCCGTAGGTGACAAGAGATCTGATCTGCTCGATAACTCGGACGCCACCTTCGAGTTTTACCGCCTGACATTCTGACTCTTTGAGAAAACGAATTCCGGTTTCAAGTGCCTGTTCTTTACTTACTTCATACGAACCAAAAGGTAGGTCGGCAACGACAAGTGCTTTTGATGAGCCACGGACAACGGCCCGAGCAAGTGGAATCAACTCATCGGTGGTGACCGGGATGGTGTTCTGTTGACCTAGGAAGTTGTTTCCAGCGCTATCACCGACAAGGAGGACGGGGATTCCTGCGCCATCAAAGATTGATGCAGTGAGCGAGTCATACGAGGTCAGCATCGCCCATTTCTTGCCCGCCTTCTTCCAGGCAGCAAGATCTGCGATAGTAAATCGCGCCATCATTTCCTTTCCGTCTCCACCATCGCCAAGGAGAGCGCCTCGATAGATGCAGCGATGCTTATCGTTCTTGGATATTTGGATCAGAACCCCAAACCGCAGAATGCTGTTGCGTTAATTCATGGCGGTGTTATCCACGGGAAGTATGTAAAACGCCATCTACCCAATTACGGAGTTTTCGATGAGTTTCGAAATTACGAACCAGGAGATGGGACCTTCATTGCTCGCTTTGCGGGGGTTGATATCGGAGTAGCGATTTGCGAGGACATCTGGCAGGAGAGCGGCGTTGTTCCCGAACTCGCGGCCCGAAAGCCGGGACTTGTCTTGGTTCCTAATGCGAGCCCGTATGAACGATTTAAAGATGATCGCCGATTAGCCCTCGTCGAAAAACGCGCCCGCCAATTCGCAGCACCCCTTGTCTATGTCAATCAAGTCGGGGGACAAGATGATCTGGTTTTTGATGGGGATTCGATTGTGGTGGACGCGAAGGGAAATGTATGTGCACGTGCTGCACAATTTGAATCCACGCTTTTTGTTACCGATATCGAGGCGGTAACGGAGACTTCATCTCCGGACGTAGTGATTGATGCAGCCGTCAAAGTTCAGTCCGCGAAAGCAGTTCCCATTCTTGCGCCACGTCTTTCCGATGAAGAAGAGATTTGGTCCGCGCTTGTTCTAGGTCTTCGCGATTATGTGGTGAAAAATGGATTTAGAAGCGTTGCATTAGGACTTTCTGGAGGTATTGATTCTGCATTGGTTGCAACCATCGCAGTTGATGCTTTGGGTAAAGGCGCGGTCTTTGGGGTCTCGTTGCCCAGCAAATACTCGTCGCA
>RHAU01000179.1 GCA_010032125.1 Actinomycetota bacterium
AATGACATCCATACATGAAAGTTCCAACGTTGTTGGAATATGTGCTCGACCGCCGATAATCCATGCGACATTTGCGCCTTTGCGAAGGACAACCGCTTCGAGACCTTTTTCCTCGAGCAAAGCCTTGATTCTGGCTCTTTTTTCACGTTGCTCAAGAACGGCGCCCATGAGAAGAACTTACGCCAGCAGATCTGAAATCTCGATGCCGAAGCGCGCCAGATTGGCTCGGCCACCATCGACTTCGGTAAGAACAAATGGCTTTCCATCAGGTGCGATGCAATAAGTATTTTCAAAGTGTGAACCGTGGGACGAATCAGTGGTTACAACGGTCCAATGATCATCAAGAACTCTGGTCTTCTCTGATCCCAAAGTAATCATCGGCTCGATAGCAAAAGCCATGCCCGGCTCAATTTTGGGTCCTGAACCAGGGCGGCCGTAGTTAAGGATGTGCGGTTCCATATGCATCGACGTTCCAATTCCATGACCGCCGTATTCGCGGAGAATTCCATACTTTCCTTGGGAGTTAACAAACTTTTCGATTGCGGAGCCGATATCTGATAGTCGTGCACCAGATACTCCAGCAGCAATGCCATGCCACATTGATTCTTCACATACATCAAGCATTTTCTGTCGTTCATCATTATCTGAATCAACTATTACCGAGAATGCTGCATCACCATGCCAACCTTGGACGATTGCACCACAATCAACCGAGACGATATCTCCCGACACAATCATTCGATCACCAGGAATTCCGTGAACAATTTCGTCGTTGATTGAGACACAAATTGTTGCTGGAAATCCGTGATAACCCTTAAAGTTAGATAATCCCCCGCCGCGCTTGATATTTGCTTCTGCAATCGCATCTAAAGCGCTCGTTGTTGTGCCTGCTTTGATATTTGCACGAATGAGATCAAGTGTGCTTCGAACAAGGAGCCCTGCTTTACGCATCAGAGCGAGTTGATCCAAACTCTTAATCTGGATCGCCATGATTTAGCTCAATTTCGCAGCAAGTGCGCGGATAGCGCTGCCCGTGATTGTTGGTACCTCACCGACAGCAGGAATAGTGATGAGTAGGCCTTCTTCTCGGTAATACGCAATGATCGGGGCGGTCTGCTCTGCATAAACCTCCAGGCGGCGAGCAATAACCTCTTCTTTGTCATCATCTCGTTGATAGAGCTCTCCACCACATGCATCACATGAAGGGATGTCATTTGGGTAGACCTTGCCGCAATTTCGACATGTGCGGCGTCCAGAAAGTCTCTTAATGATCTCGGCATTATCGATTGA
>RHAU01000180.1 GCA_010032125.1 Actinomycetota bacterium
CCGGCAGGGCGAAGCGCTACGAAAACTCCGATAGAAATAAATAGAAGGGAAGCACCCAAAGTGCTGTTGCTGATATCCAACGCCTTTTTGAAGTCAGGGATTCGAGCGACAAATGTTCCGACGGTGAAACCATTGACGAGAAATGTGATGGTGACCGCAACTTTCGCGCGAGCGAGTGCTAATTCCATGAGTTGCGAAGTCTACCCAGCGAAGGTTGAATTTCCATTAAAGAAATTCTCAGAATCACATGACAAGGTGACCCGCATGAGACCACTATCTACGTTCTCCAAAATCATGATCGGATTTGTCATTGGCGCAGTTGTTGCTGGTGGCGTTGCAGTAGCAGTAACACCGACAAACTCCCTGACAAAAATCTGCGTGGATAACGCCACCAAAGCTCTCTATGCGCCCACAAATGGCAATTGTTCGACCACTAGAACTCTGGTTGATGTAGGCGGCTCTAGCGTCAACGTTGAAGCGATTGCTGCAAACGTCTCACCCGCCGTTGTATCCATTGCAGTATCAGGAGTGGGTGGAAGTGGAACGGGATCAGGCGTTATTTATCGAACAAATTCATCACAATCATTTATCGTGACAAATAACCATGTCATAGATAGCGCTGTCCAAAGTGGAAGCGTCAGAGTCGAACTCAACAATGGCGATTTGGTCAACGCATCGATCGTTGGTCGCGATAGCGCATATGACTTAGCGGTATTGCGCATCAATCGAGGTAACTTGAAGGCGATAGCAGTTGGGAATTCAAGTACATTGACGATAGGTGAGCCCGTTGTGGCATTTGGCTCGCCGCTAGGTTTATCTGGAACGGTAACGAGCGGAATAGTTTCTGCCCTTAATCGACCAGTGACGACAGGTAGTAACGGCGCCGAATCATTTATCGATGCAATTCAAACTGATGCTGCAATTAATCCTGGTAACTCAGGCGGACCACTCGTCAATAGCAAGGGTGCACTTGTAGGAATCAATTCAGCGATCGCATCGCTCGGCAACGGAGTCAGCGCCGGATCTATTGGACTTGGATTCTCAATCCCGATTAATCAAGCGAAACGTGTTGTCGATGAAATTATTGACACTGGAAAGTCATCACGACCTTTCTTTGGCGTCAATTTTGATACGACATACAGCGGAACAGGAGCGCGAATACTTCGTGTTGTACCTGGTGAAGCTGCAGATAAGGCAGGAATTCCAAGCGGTGCAATCGTGCGCGAGATTGACGGAAAGAAGATTGGCGATTTGATTACTGCAATCGTTCGTATCCGTTCGTACGCACCT
>RHAU01000019.1 GCA_010032125.1 Actinomycetota bacterium
TTGCTTCGCGAAGAACTCGATGGGAAGAGACCGGAATTTTTTACGCTCGAGTCATGGGAAACAACTGTCGATCAAAATCCAGACAAAAGCGTTACTTCTCGAGCCACGGTTGTGATTTCGGCGCGCGGCTCCCGGATTGAAGCAAGTGGTGAAGGAAATGGTCCCGTTAATGCAATTGATACTGCGATTCGAAAAGGTCTCGAGCAGTTCTATCCTGAATTAAGCCAACTTGAACTCACAGATTACAAGGTAAGAATTCTTGAAGGACGCCTTGGAACTGGCGCAGTAACCCGAGTACTTGTGGAAACGAGCGATGGCCGGGGCGAGTGGAACACGATTGGTGTGCACGAAAACGTTATCGCCGCATCTGCGATGGCTCTTGCGGATGCCGTTACTTATGGTCTACTACGACAAGGAAAAAAACCCGAGTAAAGGACCACCGTGGTTCAAAGAAGTAATCTCAAGCGGGGCGCTCGACTTACTCCAGATGAAAGTAGCGAGTGGTTACGAACTCGGATGCAAGCTCTCCACATTTCAAGTCTGGAAGAACTTGCAGAAAAAACCGGAATCGATAAGGGCTCTATTTCACGATACTTTCGTCATGAGAGAACTCCCAGTGTCGATGTGATCGCGCCATTATGTGAAGCGTTGGAAGTTTCTCCAGAAAACTTGCTGATTTCTCTAGGAGCTCTCGAGCGTAAGCGCTAGTTGTCGCGGGCGGTAATTGTTAGCTCATTTCCATTTCGCTTAAAAGTTCGCGGGAAGTCATCGTCGGTCCAAAGCCGGTAAATTAACGTCAGTTGTTCATTGTTGAGAACGCCAGCGCAAATATCAAGAATGTCGTCAAAATCGTGATTGGTCCCAATCTTGACTTGGATTACTTCTGAATTCACCGTCAATTCAGGTAGGACTCTGTCATCACTAACGATGAGCTCGATGCGCATTATCAACTCCTTATCGGGAGTGTTGCGTATAAGCAACGCTGTGTCCACGACTCGAGCCTGCGCTTTGAGTAATCTTTCTCGCATGGCGCTAACTCCTGAACTTCGAGAGGCCTATTCACGCCATCTGACTCACGAACGAAATCTCAGCGCAAACTCAGTCCGCGCCTACTTAGCTGATCTTGAATCACTTCTTCTTCACATTAATCAATTAGGAATCACAGAGTTCTCGCAACTCGGGCTCAATCACATTCGCTCGTGGCTAGCAAATCTCCAGTCAAAGGGAGCCGCTCGATCCTCAGTAACAAGACGTGTTGTCTCAATACGTGCTTTTACATATTGGGGAGCGCGCAATGGCTGGTTGCCTACAGATATTGGCCGTGAACTTGTAGCGCCAAAACCAGAGCGTCATCTTCCCGATGTGCTGGATGTTGAAAGCGCAACTCTTGCTCTCGAAGCGTTACACGTGCGATCTACCGAAGAGCAGTCTCCAGAATCTATCCGTGATCTCGCAATTGTTGAGACCTTGTACGCCAGCGGAATTCGAGTCTCTGAATTGACTGGACTTGATCTACTTGATCTTGATCGAGAGCGGCAGACGTTACGAGTGGTAGGTAAAGGTAATAAGGAACGAATAGTCCCCATAGGAAATCCCGCGATGCGGGCAATTGAGAATTGGCTGACTTCTGGTCGACCTCATTTACTAAGTGAAGAATCGGGATCGGCGCTCTTCCTTGGTTCGCGTGGAAAAAGAATCGACGCCAGAGTTGTTCGAACTATTGTCTATGAAGCTATGAGCGCGCTTGGAAACAATCGCCGATTAAGCCCACATGGATTACGACATAGCGCAGCGACGCATTTACTTGAAGGTGGCGCTGATTTAAGAACGGTCCAAGAAATTCTTGGCCACTCATCACTTTCTACGACGCAGATCTACACGCATGTTTCCCAAGAAAGAATAAAGAAGAGCTACGAGCAAGCCCACCCGCGCGCTTAAGTAAGCGGGTGTTCGCTTTCGATTACCCGAATTGTTTTCGATCGCGAGCGCATGACTAATGAGTTGGACTTGATATATCTATCTGTATAACGAACTCCTCGCAGAAGTTCTCCGTCAGTAATTCCTGTTGCTGCGAAGAAGACATCCTCTCCGGAGACCAAATCATTCGTTGTCAGTACCGCAGATAGATCCATTCCATGAGCGCGAGCTAGTTCTTTCTCTGCTTCATCGCGCGGATGAAGGATTCCTTGAATCGTGCCACCGAGACATTTCATGGCGCATGCAGCGATGATTCCTTCCGGAGTACCACCAATGCCCATCAGAGCATCAATTCCTGTGTCCTCTCGGGCGGCTTCAACTGCACCGGCTACATCTCCGTCAGTAATGAATTTGATCCGTGCTCCAGTCTCTCGAATCTCCTTGACGAGTTGATCATGTCGTGGACGATCAAGAAGGACCACGGTTAAGGACTCAACGTCGCGCCGCTTTGCCTTTGCAATTCGCTTGAGGTTTTCCTTTACAGGTGCGGTGATGTCAACAACATCTGCAGCTTCTGGACCGACAACAAGTTTTCGCATGTAAAAGACAGTGGTCGGATCAAACATGGTTCCGCGTTCTGCAAGTGCAATCACGCTGATGGCATTAGCCATGCCTTTAGCAGTCAAAGTTGTTCCATCAATGGGATCTACAGCAACATCGACTTCTTGTCCGGTTCCATCGCCAACGTTCTCACCATTGAAAAGCATCGGTGCCTGATCTTTCTCTCCTTCACCAATAACAATGACGCCCTTCATTGCGACTGTATTGATCATCGTTCGCATACCATCAACTGCTGCTTGATCTGCATCGTTTTTTGCACCGCGGCCAACCCACCGTGATGCTGCTATGGCCGCTGTTTCAGTTACGCGAACCAATTCAAGTGCGAGGTTTCGTGAAGAAATCCGCTTCGACATGGCGAGAATCTACCCCCGGAATTCGCTGAATTTGTCGGCTAGAAGCGGGTTAGGTAAGGTCTGCCCCGCACAGAAATGTGACTTCACGCGTCTGCTCCACTCTCACTGCTCGGTGAGATCCCCGGAGAAACCATCTCGGTCCGACGAAAGTCGGTCGGTGCTCAGACGCTAGAGAACTGACAAATCGTCAGTTCACCAACCGATGCGAACAAATAGTTCGCACAAAGGAGCGTGCCGCGATGGCGGTTGTAACAATGCGAGAACTCCTCGACAGCGGTGTTCATTTTGGACATCAGACTCGTCGTTGGAATCCAAAGATGAAGCGCTTTATATTCACAGAGCGCAACGGTATTTACATCATAGATATTCAACAGTCGTTAGCGCTGATTGATAAGGCGTATGACTTTGTAAAAGATACGGTGGCAAAAGGCGGCAATGTTCTTTTTGTTGGAACAAAGAAGCAGGCTCAAGATCCAATCAAGACCCAAGCAACGCGCGTAGGAATGCCATACGTAACAGAGCGCTGGCTTGGTGGAATGCTCACAAACTTCCCGACTGTCTATAAGCGCGTACAGCGGTTGAAAGAACTCGAAGCGCTTGAAGCCGCTAATGATCAAGTTCTTACAAAGAAAGAACTCTTGCTTCTTCGCCGCGAGCGAGAGAAGCTACAGAAGAACCTCGACGGCATTCGAAACATGACAAAACTTCCTGCTGCGGTCTGGGTTGTTGACACCAAACTTGAACACCTCGCTGTTGCAGAGGCGCACAAATTAGGAATTCCAGTCATTGCAATTTTGGATACAAATTGCGATCCAGACGAAGTTGATTACAAGATCCCAGGTAACGATGACGCGATTCGTTCCGTAACTCTTCTTACTCGAGTCATTGCCGATGCAGTTGCTGCAGGTCTTCAAGCACGATCAGCAAATGTTGCCAAGGAATCTGCAGAAGCCGCTAAAGCTGGCGACGAGAGCGTTGCCGCGGGCGAACCGCTTGCAGATTGGGAGAAGGAATTGCTCGGAAATAACGAAGCGAAGACTGAAAGCGCAGGATCATAAGTGGCGTACACAGCTGATGATGTAAAGCGCCTCCGCGAAGTTACTGCGGCCGGAATGCTTGATTGCAAGAAAGCCCTTGATGAGTCGGGTGGAGATTTTGATAAGGCAATCGAAATTATCCGCGTTAAAGGCTTAAAGGGTGTAACGAAGCGTGAAGGTCGCGCAACATCTAATGGATTAGTTGCTGCGAAGGCGTCTGGTTCTACCGCTGTCATGCTCGAACTCAATTGCGAGACTGACTTTGTCGCAAAGGGCGATCGCTTTCAAGCACTCGCTGATGAACTCGTAACTCATCTCTTCGCAAGCAAACAAGGTGATCTCACTTCTTTTGTTGCTTCAAATCTTGCATCTGGCAAGAGCGTGCAAGCAGCCATCGATGAGGGCAATGCAACACTTGGAGAGAAAATCGAACTTCGACGTATCGCAGTTGTCGACGGGTCAGCTAATGCGATTTATCTACATCGCACGAGCCCTGATCTACCACCACAAGTTGGAGTCCTTGTAGCGCTGGGCAAAGAAGATAATGAAGTGGGCAAAGACGTTGCGCAGCACATCGCAGCATTTGCTCCGCAATATCTCAACCGCGATGCAATCCCGTCAGATGTGATTGAGAATGAACGTCGCGTGGCAGAAGAGACTGCGCGCAATGAAGGGAAACCCGATGCCGCGATTGCAAAGATCGTAGAAGGTCGTGTTACCGGTTTTGTAAAGGAAGTTGCCCTTCTAGAGCAGAGTTTTGCCAAAGATCAGAAGAAGAGCGTCCAGCAAATCTTGAACGACGCGGGTAATTCCGTGTCCACCTTCCATCGCTTCCGCGTAGGACAGTAACCTTCGAGGAGTAGAAAGGAGAACTCGAATGGCAAATACTCGAAAGAGTTATAAGAGAGTTCTCCTCAAACTCTCCGGCGAAGTCTTTGGTGGAGAGAAAGGCATTGGGGTTGACCCTGATGTTGTTCACGATGTCGCCCTACAAATCGCAGATGTCGTTCGAAGCGGGGTAGAAGTAGCAATCGTCGTGGGCGGTGGAAATTATTTCCGAGGCGCAGAATTGCAGCAACGCGGTATGGATCGCGCTCGAGCCGACTATATGGGAATGCTCGGAACCGTCATGAATTGCCTTGCGTTACAAGACTTCCTTGAAAAAGAAGGAATTGATACCCGGGTTCAAACTGCAATCACCATGGGACAAGTCGCAGAGCCTTACATTCCGCGACGCTCTATTCGCCATCTTGAAAAAGGTCGCGTCGTGATTTTTGGCGCAGGTGCAGGTATGCCATTTTTTACTACCGATACTGTTGCTGCACAACGTGCACTTGAAATCGGAGTCGATGCACTTCTTCTTGCAAAGAGCGGTGTCGATGGCGTGTATTCCGCTGATCCAAGAAAAGATAAGAGCGCAACGAAATTTGATTACATCTCATATAACGACGTTTTAGCAAAGTCTCTTGCTGTGGCGGATGCTGCGGCATTTAGCCTCTGCCGAGAGAATGAACTTCCCATCATCGTCTTTAATCTCCTCGAGAAGGGCAATATCGCTCGTGCGGTACGTGGAGAGAAGATAGGAACTCTGGTTAACTAATTCCATGACCGTTCAATCGATACTCGCAGACACCAATGCAAAGATGAATAAGGCAGTTGATGTTGCGAAAGAAGATTTCGCAGCAATTCGAACAGGCCGCGCTCATCCTTCAATGTTTGCCAAGATTATGGTCGATTATTACGGGACGACAATGCCGCTCTCGCAGCTGGCAACGGTCCAAGTTCCTGAAGCTCGAATGGCGCTCATCACGCCTTTTGATAAGGGTGCGACTGCATCCATCGAGAAGGCAATACGCGAATCCGATCTTGGTGTAAACCCAGGCGGCGATGGAAACGTCATTCGCGTCAACTTCCCTCAATTAACGGAAGAACGTCGAAAAGAATTTATCAAGGTTGCAAAAGGAAAAGCCGAAGAATCTCGAGTATCTATTCGAGCGATACGACGTCATTCAAAAGAAGCACTTGAAAAATTAGAGAAAGATGGCGTTATCGGCAAAGATGACCTGACGCGTGGCGAAAAAGAATTGGAGAAGGTCACCTCAGATCATGTCGCCAAGATTGATGAACTTTTAAAGCACAAAGAGGCCGAGCTTCTCGAGGTCTAAAGAAGATCCCATGAGCGATCTCCATTCGATTAACGAGGCGATCAATAAGCGCGCCGGACGCAAACTGATACCTTCAATATTGGTAAGCCTTGGTTTGTTAGTTGTCATTTTTGGAACTCTTGCATATCTGACTCCGGCATTTGCACTCTTCGTTGGTGGCGCAGTCCTGCTCGCACTTCGAGAACTCGTTACCGCTTTTCATGCTCGAGGTATTGAAGTCAGATTTCTTCACTTAGGAATTGCAGACGCAGTAGTCCTTGCAAGCGCTTGGTTTGCTGGACTACCTGGTCTCTCTGTCTCCATCGTGGTTGCGATGGTTGTGCTTCTATTTCTTCAATTACTCAAAGGTGTAGAAGGTTTCGTCAAGAACGCAACAGCGACCACATTCGCATTGCTGTACCCCGGCTTTGTTGCTGGATTCATTTTCTTATTAGCCCGTTCGGGCGACGGTTTCGCATACATCACGACATTGGTCATCATCGTTGCTTGCAATGACACCTTTGCATATATAACTGGCGTTCTCATCGGCAAGCATCCATTAGCCCCAAAGATTTCTCCCAAGAAATCCTGGGAAGGTTTCTTTGGTGGGTTGATATTCGCGGCCATCGGAAGTTCTCTTGCTTTCTATTACTTACTCGATCGCCATCCCATCATCGGTGCCGTTGCAGGATTATTGGGCGTTCTTGCGGCGACGGTGGGCGATCTCATTGAAAGCGCAATCAAGCGCGATTTATCTCTTAAAGATATGGGCAATTTATTGCCAGGCCATGGTGGAATGCTTGATCGATTAGATTCGGTGCTCATTACCGCCCCTGTAATCTGGTGCGCAATTGAATTATTGAAACGTTTCGCATGAGTGAGCCCACGCTAGTTTTTGAAGAACCGAAGCAGAGAAAAAAACCGCCTTCGCACTTCGCAGATTTCACACCGGAAGAACGGCGCGCCAAAGTTGAAGAGTTGGGATTGCCGGGATATCGCGCAAACCAAATTTCCACTCATTACTTCACCCATTACGACGATGATCCTGAGAGTTGGAGTGATTTTCCAGCGGCAGCTCGTACCTTGGTGAGAGAAAATTTACTTCCTCCTTTAATCACTCTCGTTCGTTCAATCACCTGCGATGAAGGAATGACTCGAAAAGATTTATGGCGGCTTCATGACGGAGTTCTCGTCGAATCAGTTTTGATGAGATATCCCGAACGGACAACGGTATGTATCTCTTCGCAAGCAGGGTGTGGAATGAACTGTCCATTCTGTGCCACCGGACAAGCGGGCCTCACCAGAAATCTTTCTGCCGCCGAAATTACCGCACAGATAGTTGCTGCCGCTCGAGCATGTGATCGTGGCGAATTACCGGGCGGGCCAACTCGACTTTCCAACATTGTCTTCATGGGAATGGGGGAGCCGTTAGCAAATTACAACGCTGTTTTGCGCACGGTTCGAAACATCATCACTCCGCAACCCGATGGACTTGGAATCGGGGCTCGATCGGTAACACTCTCAACGGTCGGTCTTGTTCCGGCAATCGAAAAATTGACTGAAGAGAACTTGCAGATCAAATTAGCTATTTCGCTTCATACCCCAGACGATGAACTCCGCGACTCACTTGTTCCGATTAATCTCCGTTGGAAAATCAAGGAAGTCCTTGCCGCTGCAGATGGATATGCTGATAAAACTGGGCGGCGTTACTCAATCGAGTATGCGCTCATCCGAGATATCAATGACCAGAAATGGCGAGCCGACTTACTAGGTCGTTTACTTAAAAATCGAAATGCGCATGTGAACCTGATTCCGCTCAACCCAACCCCTGGTTCGAAATGGACCGCTTCCCGTAAAGAAGATGAGCGAGCCTTTGTAGAAACCTTAGAAAATTATGGAGTTCCGGTAACGGTTCGAGATACCCGAGGTCGAGAGATCGAGGGCGCATGCGGCCAACTTGCCGCTTTGGAAATTTCTTCACGCCCTTGATGGGACTGCACGCGGATTACTAGACTGCAATTCTTATTCGACCCGAGGGAGTTTTTGTGAAGACACTTCAGAATTTCATCAACGGTAAATCTGTTCCATCCTCATCTGGACAAACTCAGGACCTCATCAATCCTGCGACGGGTGAAGTCTTCGCCAAAGCTCCGGTGTCAAATGCCGCAGATATTGATTCTGCAATGAAGGCTGCTGCGAGTGCATTCGAAGTGTGGAAAGAATCAACTCCAGGCGAACGACAGAAAGCGATAAATAAGATTGCAGACGCGATTGAATCGCGCTCCGAAGAACTGATCAAGATTGAGTCAGAAAATACCGGAAA
>RHAU01000181.1 GCA_010032125.1 Actinomycetota bacterium
GGACTTCATCCGAGCAATCTTGAAGATTGTCAGACCGAAGACGCACTTAGCGAGAACATCGGCAACGGTGTAACCAACCTGACGCCACATGAAGAGATTTGGATCGTTGATGTCTTGTCCAAGGAGTGGGAGTAGGTAGGAGATCGGGTAAACGCCCCATGTCGCGATAAGGAGGAGACGGAGACGACCAACGGTCGCAGCGACGCCTTCTGGCTGACGATCAAGGGACTTGCTCAACTCTACGAAGAGTACGTAGAGGATATAAAGGAATGGAATTGTGGAGAGAACACCGTACAAGGTCTTTGTTCCATTGTCTGATGAAATTTCTCCAGGGTATCCAAGAGCGATCATTGCTGCAGATGCTGGAACTAGTCGCTGAATAAGAGATGTCGATGCAGCCTTTGCGAGTGCAAGTACTGCGACAACTTCAACGAGAAGTAGGGGAACGGTGAGAATCCAGTCAACATAACGATATGCCTCGTTAAATGCTCCCTTGCCAACGCCGATCATGACTGCATCGCCATTGGATGACTCTTCAAATGAATTGAAGATTCGGAAGTAGTGATATGCAGCGATGAATGTGACCATCGATGACATCACGAGCGCGACGCGATACTTTGGAAGTACGCGTGACTGCGCTACGAGGGTATAGATCGTTGTAGCAAGCATTGACACAAGGCCAAAGGAGAGAACGTTATAAACCGTTCCCCATTGGCTAGCTGTGAGATTGATTGTGTTCAAAGTGCCTCCGTAGGCATCTAAGGTGCTCGGACTCTTTTGAGTTCGAGCCCATCACTGGCATGCGCTCATATGGTGCGCGTGCTCGTGATGTAAGCCATAGGGTGCCCCTTGTTCACGGCTTACTCAACTCGAAAACACGGCGATTTCTCGGAAATGTCGGGATTTTTGAGAAATTTTTATATTTCTGAGCGTGGCCAGGCCCCGCCCTAGACTGCCGCCATGTCCCAACCTGAAAGCGGTCAAGACCGCCCGATTGGGATCTTTGACTCCGGGGTTGGCGGTTTAACGGTCGCTCGAGCCATCATCGACCAGCTACCTAACGAATCAATCATCTATTTTGGTGACACAGCCCGCGGTCCGTATGGCCCACGACCTTTGGCGGAAGTGCGCGGCTTCGCGATCGAAATCATGGACCGACTTGTTGCCGAAGGGGTCAAGGCGATTGTCATCGCATGTAATACGGCGAGCGCTGCAACGCTTCGTGACGCTCGTGAGCGCTATTCGATTCCGGTAGTGGAAGTTATTCAACCTGCGGTCAGGCGTGCAGTT
>RHAU01000182.1 GCA_010032125.1 Actinomycetota bacterium
ATATGCGAAATAAGAGAGCGAATCCAAGCGATAGAGCAATTCAAAACTTCCAGCATTACCTTCTTGAACGATGACCGAAGCTGTAAATCCTCCAAAACCGAGGCCGAGATTAAAGAGCATGAAGTTAAGACCAAAAACTCGCTGTCGATCTTTCTCTTGACTCATTCGAGTAATCATCACGGTCTGTGGTGGCCAAATCATCAGAGTTCCAAGCGAGCTCATCGCCGCAATCAAGATTGCTTCTTGCCGTGTTGTCACTATCGACCAGAGTGCGACGGCGCTCCCCTCAAGAAGTAGCCCCGCGATAATGACTTTCTTTGGACCAATTCGATCAATCAACCAACCGACTGGTCCGCCAAAGAGAATTGAAATCAAAGCCATGAAGGAAAGTAGGAATCCGCCAAATGATGTTGTGAACCCGCGAATGTCTTTGAGATACACCAACAACAGTGCGAGCGTCATTCCGGTACCAAGTGAGCTGAGGAAATTGCCAAGAAAGAGTCGGCGAAGAGTGGGGGTCATCACATCCTGGAAATCCCCGAATAGCAGCCGCACAATCTTCGCTGGCATTGCTTTCACGCAGTCACCTTAGATGAATTGCTTATTACCCATGGCGTTTTTTGCCTTCTTCGCATAAGTTCTCGCCGTGGCAAGAAATGTGGATGCAGACTTCCTCGCACTCCCCCTTGATGCGGTTTCCGATGCGGCAATAAGTACTGGCCGAGCCGCCGGTGCTTCACATGTTGATGTTCGTATTGAACGTACAAGAACCGGACTTCTCTCACTTCGCGATGCAAAACCAGAAACACAGACCGATGAAACAAATTTTGGAATCGGAGTTCGAGTCATCGTTAATGGAGCGTGGGGCTTTGCTTCCTCCCCTGATGTCTCGGTTGATTCCGCAAAGAAGTTGGCAAATACCGCAGTCGCGATGGCAAAGACCTCCAAGCCACTGTCAACTGAGGAAGTAAGCCTTACTTCAGAACCTGTCTATCCAAAGCAAACCTGGGTTTCCTCATACGAAATAGATCCATTCACTATCTCTGATAGCGAAAAGAAAGATCGTCTCGCGTCATTGAGTTCAAAGTTGCTTGCCTCATCCTCGGTCAACCACACCAGTGCGATGACGATGTATGTCAAAGAGCAGAAACACTATGCAGACTCCTATGGAACCAGCACAACTCAGCAACGCGTACGCATCCAAACTCAAATTGAAGCGATCTCTATCGGTGAACATGGATTTGAATCGATGCGCACTCTTGCCCAACCTGCCGGATATGGCTGGGAGT
>RHAU01000183.1 GCA_010032125.1 Actinomycetota bacterium
ATTCTTTTGCGTGGAGCTCAGCCATCCGCCAGTTATTGAGGAATTTTCCGCCTCGCATCGTGTCTCGGAAGTGAACTTTCCAATTGTCGTTGTCGTTGACATTGCCCATTGCCGCCGCAGCGCCACCTTCGGCCATAACGGTGTGGGCTTTTCCAAAGAGAGATTTACAAATAATCGCCACACGCAAACCTGCTTGACGCGCTTCCACAGCTGCGCGAAGTCCCGCGCCGCCCGCACCAATAACGACAACATCAAATCGATAGCGTTCGAGTGAGATATCGCTCGCCTTGATTCCTGTCTGCTCTTTTGACATCGCTCCGCCTAGAAGAGGTAGTAGTTCGTGATGGAGCCGCTTGCAACCAAACGGACATAAAGATCGGTAAAAGCAACAACAAAGAGTGAAATCCATGCAAAAACTGGGTGGCGATGATTAAGAACGGAGACCCAGGTCCACATCTTGTAACGAAGTGGGTGTTGTGAGAAGTTTCTTAATCTTCCACCGATGGTGTGTCTACATGTGTGACATGAGGCTGAGTACAACCACAACATTGATGCGTTGAGAAGTAGAACCAAGGTACCAATGCTGACGTGGCCCCATTCTCCTTCCGCATTTCGGAAAGCGATGATTGCGTCATAAGTAAGAATCACATTGAGAACTAATCCTGCATAAAAGAACCAGCGGTGACCATTTTGTAATATCAATGGGGCGCGAGTCTCGCCTGTGTATTTAGAGTGTGGTTCTGCAACAGCGCATGCGGGCGGTGACATCCAAAATGATCGGTAGTAAGCCTTGCGATAGTAATAACAGGTGAGTCGGAAACCGAGCGGGAAGATCAGAATAAATAAAGCAGGTGAGATCACCATTCCGAAGAGAGAAATTGTTCCAATCGGTGTTCCAAAGTGTGCCGACCCATCAATGCACGCGGTAGAAAGACATGGGGAATAAAACGGCGAAATTAAAGGCTCTGCAAAGTAATACTTCTTTTCGAAGGCTCTGAAAGTCGCATAAATGACGAAGCTGACGAGAACTGCGACGGTGATTGCAGGTTGTAGCCACCAACGATCATTGCGCAGAGTTCGTTCTTTGATTGATGCACGAGTCGAAGAAAAAACACCTGTGGCCACGCGACGCCTCCTGTAGGACGTCGTAATTTTCCTCTCGTTCTCTTTTCTTTTCTAGGCAGACCTCTATGAGTTCGCCCACAAGAACTTCACATTCGGTGGCGGAGGGCGTGGGATTTGAACCCACGAAGGTTTCCCTTGCCGGTTTTCAAGACCGGTGCACTAGG
>RHAU01000184.1 GCA_010032125.1 Actinomycetota bacterium
ATTTGTCAGGATAATCAGACCTTCGCTCTCCTTATCAAGTCTGCCGACATGAAATAGACGGTCTTCAAAGCTCTCAAAGAAGTCAGAAAGGGACGGACGTCCTTCAGGGTCTGACATCGTGGACAAAATCCCTCGCGGTTTATGAAACGCAATGTAAGTTTTGGACTTTGAGCTAGTAATTGTTTTACCATCAACTTCAACTTGATCTTTTATCGGATTTATTTTGAGGCCTTGCGTGCGAATTACCTTGCCATTGACCTTGACTCGACCTTCTTCAATAAGGCCCTCGCATGCACGTCGGCTGGCTACTCCGCAATCTGCCATAAATTTCTGTAGACGGGTTTCGCTCATTGCCGAAGCCTACGGCACCTGGTGTTACAGCGTTTTCACAGTCCTACTCAGTCAGTGAGGCGATAACTTCATCCAAGCCATCAATATTCGGCAGGAATGGCGCAAGAGCAGGGAGATCTTCAACTCGATTGACCCCAATACGTTCGAGGAAATAGTGGGTTGTGCGGTAAAGAATTGCGCCTGTTTCATGCTCAATTCCACACTCCTCCACAAGTCCACGCGTGACAAGGGTTTTCATGACAGCTTCAACATTGACGCCACGAATAGCTGAGACGCGGGCCCGCGAGATTGGCTGCCTATATGCAATGACCGCCAAGGTCTCCAATGCGGCTTGGGTGAGTTTTGCTTGTTGTCCATCGAGTACGAACTTCTCTACTAGTGGCGCGAGATCCGGATGGCTGTAAAAGCGCCACCCCCCTGCGATCTGCTTGAGAGCAAAGCCTCGACCTGCGGTTTCGTACTCCGTTGCGAGGCTATGGAGCGCCTCCAAGACCTGCTCTGTAGGTGTTTCGATAATTTGTGCGAGAACTACTTCAGAAACGGGCTCTTCAACAACCATCAGTATTGCTTCGATCGAACGTTGAAGTTCGTGGTTAGACATTCTCTCCCCCATCACTCTGATCATTCTCAAGCTGAACTTTACGATCAAATTCGTCACTTACCGCGATCTCGCCTTCAGACGCTCCCGTCCAGGTAATTTGAAGTTCCCCAAGTGCCATCATCTGCTCAAACCTGACAGAACCTTCTTTATAGAGCTCGAGAAGTGCAAGGAATCGAGCGACAACAACCAAGGTATTTGCGGCATCTGCAACCAGGCCGCGGAAAGTCATAGTTCCGTGGCGTCGGAGCGAAGCCACGACAGTTACAGCTTCGGCTGCCACGCTTACAAGAGGCAAATGAAGGTGATCT
>RHAU01000185.1 GCA_010032125.1 Actinomycetota bacterium
TTTTACGAAGCGATCGCGCGAATCAATGGCAAAGCATGTCGAAGCGATGGTCGGTTTTATGGATGGTGGTGCTGTCGTCTTTGATTACGGAAATTCAATTCGCGGTGAAGCGATGCTTGCCGGATACAAGCGCGCTTTTGATTTCCCGGGCTTTGTTCCCGCCTACATACGTCCACTCTTCTGTGAAGGTAAAGGTCCTTTCCGCTGGGCTGCACTGAGCGGGGATCCAAAAGATATTGCGGCGACAGATAAAGCTGTTCTTGAACTCTTCCCCGATAACGATCCGCTTCATCGGTGGATTGAGAAAGCGGGAAAGAAAGTTGCATTCCAAGGTCTACCTGCTCGTATTTGTTGGTTGGGTTATGGCGAACGACATCTTGCTGGTGAAAGATTTAATGACATGGTTGCAAAGGGAGAAGTAGGCGCTCCCATTGTTATCGGACGCGATCATCTTGATTGCGGCTCGGTCGCTTCTCCATATCGCGAAACAGAAGCAATGCTCGATGGTTCTGATGCGATTGCAGACTGGCCGCTTCTTAACGCGCTCGTCAACACAGCATCTGGTGCATCTTGGGTATCAATTCATCACGGCGGTGGCGTAGGAATTGGTCGATCTATCCACGCTATAGCCGCGACGTTCATTTTTAGCCTTTGTTGCAAGCGAAATCGCTTCCTCTACATTGGCGGTCCAGGTGTCGAGGTATCGGTGGTCAACACGACGTTGCAATCGGGTTGGATCGACATCGATACAAATTGCCGCACCATCATTCATTGTGATTGCAAGAGGTTGCGCGCCACCCATGCCGCCTACGCCACCAGTCAATGTGAGTGTGCCAGCGAGAGTTCCGCCGAAACTTTGATTAGCAACCGCCGCGAAAGTTTCGTATGTTCCCTGCAAAATTCCTTGTGTTCCAATGTAAATCCAGGAACCGGCCGTCATTTGGCCGTACATAGTTAATCCGAGAGATTCCAACCTTCTGAACTCTGGCCAATTAGCCCAGTCGCCAACAAGATTTGAATTTGCAATAAGAACGCGCGGTGCCCATTCGTGTGTTTGAAAAACTCCGACTGGTCGACCGGATTGGACCAACATCGTTTCATCATTTTTTAGCGTTGTTAATGTGCGAACGAGTGCATCAAATGATTTCCAATCGCGCGCAGCTTTTCCGGTACCGCCATAAACGACGAGATCTTCAGGGCGCTCGGCAACTTCGGGATCAAGATTGTTTTGCAACATACGAAGTGCCGCTTCTTGTTGCC
>RHAU01000186.1 GCA_010032125.1 Actinomycetota bacterium
GGGCTGGAAGGCAGCAAGGGTAGGTCCGCTCTAATGGGTGTGCGGGGGATCCTTCTGGGAGTGCTCGAAAAGTAAGGAGGCCGATATGTCACTCGCTTTGTATCGCAAGTATCGTCCTTCAGTTTTTGCTGACGTTATTGGTCAAGATCACGTAACTACTCCGCTTTCAAATGCACTCGAATCTGGTCGAATACATCACGCTTATTTATTTTCTGGTCCACGCGGGTGCGGTAAAACATCAAGTGCACGCATCATGGCTCGCTCTCTTAATTGCGAAAAAGGTCCAACGCCGACTCCATGCGGAGAGTGCCAATCCTGTAATGACCTTGTGGCTAATGGTCCGGGATCCCTTGATGTTATTGAGCTTGATGCAGCCACCCATGGACTTGTTGATGACGCTCGAGACCTTCGCGACAAAGCATTTTTTGCGCCCGTCGCCTCGCGATACAAGATTTACATCATTGATGAAGCACATCAGCTCGGTCCTGGCGCAGCTAACGCTTTACTGAAAGTTGTTGAAGAACCGCCGCCTCATGTTCTATTTATTTTTGCCACAACAGAGCCGGATAAATTAATCGCCACAATCCGTTCTCGAACTCATCACTATCCATTTCGATTAGTGCCACCCGGAGTTCTTCAAGAACACCTGGCAAAAGTTTGTGAAGCCGAAGGTGTGAAAGTTGAGAAAGGAGTATTGCCGCTTGTTGTTCGCGCTGCTGGCGGTTCTGTACGTGATGCACTTTCGGTTCTCGGACAACTACTCGCAGGAGCGGGCGATAAAGGAGTTACTTACGAAATCGCGATTCAGCTCCTCGGTTTTACCGATGGAGCACTTCTTGATGACGCACTTGATGCAATAGCAGCTAGAGACCTTGGAACATTATTTACAACTATAGATCGACTTGTTGAATCGGGCCACGACCCACGTAGGTTCACTCAAGATCTTCTTGAAAGACTTAGAGACCTGGTAATCATTGATGCCTTAGATGAGGGAGCGAAATCGGTTCTTCGAAATTATCCAGATGATCAACTTGAAAGAATGCGTGCCCAAGCATCGCGAATTGGAAACGCTTCACTCAATCGTGCTGCTGAAGTCGTTGCGCAAGGTTTAACCCAGATGCGTGGGGCAACCGCGCCGCGATTAATCCTGGAGTTAATTGCGAGCAGGGTTGTTATGCCTGATGCGGATGACAGCCAGTTGGGGATACTTGCGCGAGTAGAGAGATTGGAGCGCCAATCAAGCCTTCAACCTCTGCCCTC
>RHAU01000187.1 GCA_010032125.1 Actinomycetota bacterium
CGGAGAAGAGGAAGACGACCGAGGCACCGATGATCAGACCAACGAGATTGCGTGGATCTGCAACATCGAGAACTCCTTGGAATTGAGCAGCGAGAGTTGCGGCGTCTTTTCCAGCGTCGAGAACTGAAGCTTTGATGGAGTCTGTAAACGCTCCAAAGAGTGCGGTTGCTGCAAGAACTGCAGTTGCGATTGCAATTCCTTTAGTGATTGCTTTTGTTGTATTACCTACAGCATCGAGTGAGGTAAGGATTTTTGCGCCTTCTCCTTTTACATCGCCAGACATTTCGGCAATTCCTTGAGCGTTATCAGAGATTGGCCCGAATGTATCCATAGCAACGATGACGCCAACGGTTGTGAGAAGTCCGCAACCCGCGAGTGCGACAGCGAAGAGTGAAATAACAACGCTTCCGCCACCGAGAAGGAAAGCGCCAAATACTGCTGCAGCGATAAGAAGTGCAGAGTAAACAGCCGATTCAAAACCAACTGAAACGCCAGCAAGAATTACGGTAGCTGCACCAGTTTTTGATGAGGCGGCTACGTCGTTGACAGGACGCTTTCCGACTTCAGTAAAGAAACCGGTGAGCATCTGAATTGCTGCAGCAAGGATGATTCCGATGAGTACGGCGCCGAATGCAAGTACTCGAGGATTTGTGGTGATTTCGCCCGCTTTTGTGACATCAAGACCGGTAAGACCAGTGAATGAATTTGGAAGATATGTATAGGTAGCAAGTCCTACAAGAATCGCTGAGATAACAGCGGATAAGTAGAAGGAGCGATTAATGGCGCTCATTGCGCTTCGGTCTGTTGGGCGAAGTCGAGTAATGAAGATGCCAAGAATTGCAGTAAGGATTCCAATTGCAGGAACGATAAGTGGATATACAAGACCGCTATCCCCGAAGGCAGCCTTACCAAGAATTAACGCTGCAACGAGTGTTACTGCGTAAGACTCGAAGAGATCAGCGGCCATACCAGCACAGTCGCCAACGTTGTCGCCAACGTTGTCTGCGATTGTTGCTGCATTTCGAGGATCATCTTCTGGAATGTGCTTTTCTACTTTTCCTACAAGGTCTGCGCCGACGTCTGCAGCTTTGGTGAAGATTCCACCACCAACGCGCATAAACATCGCAAGCATCGCTGCACCAAATCCAAAACCTTCGAGAACTGCAGGAGCATCGGCTTTATAAAGGACCACAACGATTGAAGCACCGAGAAGTCCAAGACCAACGGTGAGCATTCCAACAACTCCACCGGTACGGAAC
>RHAU01000188.1 GCA_010032125.1 Actinomycetota bacterium
TAGGAATCCTGATTCGATTCCCATTCGGGACGCCAGCTGCCCTGGCCCGCCCGGGGTACTCAATTCCTTCTCCTTTTCTCAAGTGGCAAGTGGCAGAAGTCCACACGCTGAGATACCAATTTGCAACTTAAGGCTTAGGTCACACGCGCCGATTTCGCGCATAAGGCGCGAAGACGGAAAGATAGGGGCGTGAGTATGGATCCGCGCGAAGCCAATCCCATCCAAGACCTTCACGTCTCCCAACTCGTAGATACCAACCCCGAAGAGACCGCCGAATGGCATCAATCTCTTGACTCGCTTATCAACTACGGCGGGGGTACCCGGGCTCGCTATTTGATGCTCTCGCTTTTGAAGCGCGCACATGAGAAGAACGTTGCGCTGCCGAATCTTCGCGTCACCGATTACATGAACACCATTCCCCCGGAGAAAGAACCTGCATTTCCTGGTGATGAGTTCTTAGAGCGACGAATTCGCGCATTTATCCGTTGGAATGCAGCGATCATGGTTCATCGAGCACAACGCCCCGGCGTTGGAGTCGGTGGACACATTTCAACTTTCGCATCGTCTGCTGCTTTATATGAAGTCGGTTTCAATCACTTCTTCCGCGGAAAGGAACATCCCGGCGGCGGAGATCAGATTTTCTTCCAAGGCCATGCATCTCCTGGAATGTACGCGCGCGCGTTTCTCGAAGGACGGTTAAGCGAGAATCAACTCGACGGTTTTAGACAAGAACTCTCTAATCCTGGTGGCGGATTGTCGTCATATCCGCATCCACGATTGATGCCGGAGTTCTGGGAGTTCCCAACAGTTTCGATGGGTCTTGGTCCTATCAATGCAATTTATCAAGCGCGCTTTAATCGTTATCTCCAAAATCGCGGAATCAAAGACACATCGCAGCAACATGTGTGGGCATTCCTTGGTGATGGTGAGATGGATGAACCCGAGAGCGTTTCTGCACTGACCCTCGCAGCACGTGAGAATTTGGACAACCTTACTTTCGTGGTGAACTGTAACTTGCAGCGACTTGATGGACCCGTTCGTGGAAATGGAAAGATCATTCAAGAACTGGAAGCGCTCTTTACCGGCGCCGGTTGGAATGTCATCAAAGTGATCTGGGGACGAGAGTGGGATCCACTCTTCGCAATGGATAAAGAAGGTGCACTTGTTGATTTGATGAACAAGACACCCGATGGTGATTTCCAGACATTTAAGGCAGAGAACGGTCGCTTT
>RHAU01000189.1 GCA_010032125.1 Actinomycetota bacterium
CCCGGCCAAAAATCAATCGGTGCAAAGGAGGTAAAAAGAAGTATGCCGCTGACTCCACTGAGGAGAACTTTTCGAGCGATCACCATCGCAGCGCTGCAAAAAGTCGATCGACACTTGATCCAAGGCCGAGATCTGATTTCATCTGATCTATCGCACTCTTATCAGCTGGCCCTTCTTTAATCAGCAAATCTGCTTGAGGCAAGCGGATATCGCGTGCGCAACTCACAAGTTCCGTTGCAATTTTGGCGTAATCGAGATCTGCAAGGATTCGCTTTCGATGCGTATCGTGCAATCGCGCATCTTCACTGTGAGCGGCATCGATAACCTCATCCATGGATGAAAAGTGTTCCGCAATTTTCGCAGCACCTTTCTCGCCAATACCTTTGATGCCCGGTAATCCATCAGAAGCGTCGCCACGAATCATTGCGAAGAGCGAGTATCTATCCCCCGGAATGGAATACTTTTTTTCAATCCACGCGCGATCTACGAGGTCGTGCGCACTGATGCCTTTGGCCAGGTAAACGACTTTTGCATCGCGTTCATCATCAACTAATTGAAAAAGATCGCGATCTCCCGTAACAATGCGTACGGGTTTACGTGCCTTCTCAGTCAGCGTTGCAATCACATCATCTGCCTCGTAGTCGTCGATGCCAATCACGGGAAAGCCAACCGCGTCAAAGAAATCAAGTATGTGCGGGATTTGTGGCGTAAGAAGGTCAGGTTCCTCTTCATCACCTTCATCATCCACTCGATTAAGTTTGTAATCAGGAAAAAGTTCCACGCGCCACGATGGACGCCAATCTCCATCGAGACAAAGCGCTATCTCCGACGGTCGATAATGGTTTATCAATCTCGCAGTCATGTCTATAAAACCTTTAATTGCGTTGATTGGCTCACCTGAAGGAGATTGAAGAGTTTCTGGCATTCCGTAATAAGCCCGATACCAAAGCGAGGCGCTATCAATCAACATCTGGGTCATGCAACCACCGCCGAATAAGCAACAACGCCGCGATCAATCCGCTTCATCGTTTCTCGGGCAAGTGGTGCCAACGCAGGATGTGCATCCATCAGTTGACCGAGCAGGTCAATGATCTGGCGAATGGTTCGCACGAAATCACCGACTGTAATATCGCTTTCGCGCAGCACGCTGTGGAGCGATGTTCCGCTTGCCCAACGATGAGCGCTCCACGCGAAATCAAAATTCGGTTCACGTTGCGTCCTCACTCCAAA
>RHAU01000190.1 GCA_010032125.1 Actinomycetota bacterium
TGTACAACTTGTTGAAGTACCCGCAACGGATTTCTTCACGAAGTACGTAAATCCGACATCGTTGGGTTTTGACATGACGACTTTTTCTTGGTCGAGCTCAGTATTGCCAATTTCTGGAGCGCTGAACCTCCATGCCAAAACCTCTTCTCAGAACTTTGCCAAAGATTCAATTCCTACATCTCTTGATTCATTGATCAAGAAAGCAAGAGCTGAAATCAATCCAACGCAACGATGCGCTCTTGCCAATCAAGTCGACTCTCAGCTCTGGGAAAACGCTTTTAACATTCCACTCTATGACTGGCCCGCCGCCAGCGTTACCGTGAAAGAATTGGCGAACTTTGGCTCGTTTGGTCTCGCGACAATTGATTGGACCAAGGTCGGGTTTAAGAAGTAGCGCGCGCCTTATCAATCTTCTGGGTTGTGAGTTTGGGTACTGCGAAGAACATCAGGACAAATCCGAGCGCCGCCGCGACAAAGTAAGGTGAACGAAGTGCAATCTCGCGTGTTGTGAAATTCTCCGTGACGCTCACGACAACGCCGCCAAAGAAGGCTCCTATTGGGATACTCCCCCAACCAAAGAAGCGATACACGCTATTAACACGGCCCAATAGGCGCCAGCGGTTCCGAGAACAGCAAATACAAAGACCGAAGTCTGGAGCACTTCTTGAGCGAAGAGAATAAAAACTGCGGTCGACATTGCACCAAGTAAATTCATCAATCCCAAGATGATTGCCATCGGTCTCAAAAGTTCATGCCGCCACAGCCAACCAAAGCCTTCACGAATTTCCGCGCCAAATTTGATCTTGCCAGAGGTGTTTGCTGGTGCCGAACTCTTGAATGCAGGCACGATTGTCAATATCAATGCCGCTGAAATGAAAAAGGTAGAAGCATCGAAATAGAAGGGTAGGTAAATTGCAATCCCAAGAATAAAGCTACCCAGCGGTGGTCCGATAAAACTATTTGCAAGAAATTCTACCGACCATAGTTTTCCATTTGCGCTCTCGAGTTGCTTCTCCTCGACCACAGATGGCAACAGTGTTTGAGCTGAGTTATCGCGGAGAACTTCGGCACATCCAAAGAGAAGCGCAGTCACAATCAAGACTACGTACAAAAGCCAATTGGTTTCTACATTAGAGTTTTTCGTCACTTGATCGAGCGCCGCCAAGGAATCTGCTTCGAAAGTCACCACAAGCCCCACAACTAAAGCTAAAACTCCTCTAGCTGCATCCA
>RHAU01000020.1 GCA_010032125.1 Actinomycetota bacterium
GGATTATCTGTAGCCACAGTCCCGGTACCAGTTATTACCGCATCCATCTCATGTCGAAGTCGATACACATCTCTGCGCGATTCTTGGGAAGTAATCCATTTTGAACTTCCATCCGATGCTGCAATGTAACCATCAATGGTTGCTGCTACTTTGGCGGTAACAAAGGATCGTTTTCGCAGTATCTTGTGAAGCCATGCTCTGTTTGCTTCTTTTACCTCTTGCGCGCATAAACCACTCTGTATATCTATCCCTTGCGCTTTTAATTTTGCTGCTCCGCCATGTGCAATGTCATGCGGATCATCGAGTGCGTAAATGACACGAGAAATTCCTGCTCTGATAATTGCATCTGTGCATGGTGGCGTCTTTCCATGATGATTACATGGCTCCAAAGTGACGAGCAGAGTTGCGCCACGCGCGCGATCGCCTGCCGCTTTCAAAGCAACTACTTCTGCATGTTCAGCAACAGAGTTCTCATTTTCACGAGCATGGAAACCTTCAGAAATAAATTCGCCATTGGCGGAGAGAATGACCGCACCAACGATGGGATTCGGGAACGTTATTCCCAGGCCAGAGATAGATATTTGATTTGCGCGACGCATCGCATCGATAAGTTCCATCTCCACCTCCGAACAGAAATAGGTCCGGGGTGCGAAAAGAAGCCACAGAAAAGTGGCATAGGCGCGCAAACGCCAGATTGCTTCCTCTCATCCGGACTTTAACCGTCGGTCTTGGAGTTTCACCAAGTCCACCGTTAGCTGGATGCAAACGGGTCGCAGACTTTAACTGCCGGTTCGGAATTACACCGACCCCGGAAACAACGAGCGAAAGTCTACTTGGAGATTACTGTCCGCTCCAAGCGGCCATTTCGCGCTTAAACGGATCCAGTCCCATCGGCCCTAACGTGAGGGCATAGGCATGGAACTTCTTGAGATTAAAGGCTGAACCCAATCTTCTCTTAGCATCTTCTCGACACTCCATAAAGAATCTTTCGCCAACTTTGTAGCAAATTGCTTGGCCGGGCCAACCGAGATATCGATCGACTTCGCTGCGCGCAGAAATTTCATCAAGCAGCGCTCTCTCATGAAGAAGTTTAAATGCAGATTCTGCATTCCACACTGCACCTTCGAAATCCGTGTAGCCGCAGTGCATGCCGATATCAACGACGATACGTGCAGCGCGAAGTGCTTGTGCTGAGAGATAACCCATTTCAAATCCTGGATCTTCAAAAGCTCCCAGTTCATCCATCAATCGCTCTGAATAAAGTGCCCAACCTTCGCCATATCCGGAAACCCAGACCCTATTCCGCTGAAAACGATTGAGTCTTTCGGTATTGATTTTTGTTGTCGCAACTTGAAGATGGTGACCTGGAACTGCTTCGTGATACCACGTCGAAACTATGTGCCACCAACCAAATTTCTTTCTTCCCATCGTCGGAAACCAGGTAGTTCCAGGACGAGATAAGTCCTCGCTTGGACCCATGTAGTACGCAGCCGAAGCACTTCCTTCTGGAGCTAAACGAGCTTCGCAGGTGCGAATCCGCGGATCGATGTCAAATTCTTTTCCATCAAGCCGTTCGACAGCGTCTTCAATGAACTTCTTTAACCGCTTAAGTAATTCTTCTTCTCCCTCAACAACGTATCTAGGATCGTTCTCAAGCCGGTCCGCAACTTCCCTCAGAGTCTTTGCTTCAGGATAAAGTTTTTTTGCAGCAACCCACATACGGTCATTGATGCGATCTAGCTCTGAGATTCCCCATTCGTATGTCTCGCGAATATCTAAATCCGCTCCAGTGAAATGTCTGGCCCATAACCGGTACCGATCTATTCCAACGCCATCTGTCGGAACTGATTTTGGGGCGTACTCTTCTTTAAGCCATTGAGCGAATTTTGCGCAGGCACTTTGAGCCCTTGTTGCCGCATCCGTCAGCTCTGTATTGGTCCCTTCAGGGTCAAACTTCTTTGCGACAGCAAGAAATGCACCTTTGGAGAATGTTTCGAGTTGTCCGGCTGTTGCAAGAACTTGGCGTTTGGAATTTGTCTTGCCAAGACCGGCTACAAACTCCAGCGAACTTCGCCAGCCATCCAGAGCCGTAGGTATCGCAGCAAGTCGTTTGGTGACGTTGGAGATGGTGTCCGGTCCCTGTTTCATCATCTCAAAGACTTGTCTAATCGAAGTTACGGGTGATGAAATCAGATTAAAAAGAATTCGAGCTTCATGACTTTCGCTCAATCGCAATTCTGAACTCAGTCGCTCGGTCGCAACTTCTTTCGCAATTCGATCAAGATCATCTATTGGTTCGGTATTCGCTAATTTATTCAATGTTTCCCGAGTCAGATCTTCCCGTTTCTTATGCCCAGACATCGATAAATCATCAAGTTGATCGTCGAAACCCGGTACACCCAGAAGTGTCGCACCAATCGGCGAGAGCTTGATGCTCTCCTCCATAAATCCATCGAGAATCTTTGAGATCGCTGTTTCGCGCATCGCTCTACTCGTTTCTGTTATTTATTGTTTCTCTTCGTTTGGATCTGCCAATTCAAATTTTCCTTTGCCAATCTGTCCTTGCGCGCGGTAACTCTCTAGCTTCTTTCGGGTATCTGAAATATCCAGATTTCTCATCGTTAATTGGCCAATACGATCAGAGGGACCAAACGCTGCGCTATCAGTGCGCTCCATCGAAAGTTTCTCAGGATGATAGGAAAAACCTTCACCTCGTGTATCGATGATTGAGTAATCATCACCCCGGCGAAGTCGAAGTGTCACGCTTCCGTTAACTACCGAAGCGACCCAACGTGTCAGAGACTCACGGAGCATCAATGATTGAGGATCAAACCAGCGACCTTCATAAAGCAGCCGCCCTAGTCGATGTCCCTCGAGTGCGTAATTTGCCAGAGTGTCCTCATTATGAATTGCCGTAAGCAAGCGCTCGTAAGCAATAAACAACAAAGCCATTCCCGGCGCCTCATAAATTCCCCGACTCTTGGCCTCGATTATTCGATTCTCAATCTGGTCTGACATACCAAGTCCATGCCGTCCAGCGATTGCGTTTACTTCGCGCATGAGAGCAACGTGATCCTTGAAATCTTTTCCGTTGACAGCCACAGGGCGACCGGATGAGAAAGTGATGGTTACGTCTTCGCTCTTCACCGCGACGTCAGGATCCCAGAATCTAACTCCCATAATCGGTGCAACTATTTCAATCGAAGATTGGAGGCTTTCTAAATCTTTTGCTTCATGTGTTGCACCCAAAATATTTGCGTCGGTGGAATAGGCCTTTTCCGCGCTATCTCGATAAGGCAGATTTCGGGACTTGAGCCACGCAGACATTTCTTTACGTCCACCTAACTCTGAAACAAAATCCTTATCTAGCCAAGGTTTATAAATCTTTAATTGTGGATTTGCCAGTAGGCCATATCGGTAGAAACGTTCAATGTCATTGCCCTTATAAGTGGAGCCGTCGCCCCAGATTCCGACCCCGTCATCCATCATGGAACGAACCAACAAAGTTCCGGTGACGGCTCTACCCAACGGCGTTGTATTGAAATAAACCTTCCCGCCGGTTCGAATATGAAACGCTCCACAGGCAAGTGCAGCAAGACCTTCATCGACCAGTGCGCTCTTGCAATCAACGAGACGTGCAATCTCTGCTCCGTAACTCAATGCACGTTGTGGAATCCCATCAATATCATTTTCATCGTATTGCCCAAGATCGGCGGTATATGCGCAGGGAGTTGCGCCCTTTTCTTTCATCCATGCAACGGCGACTGAGGTATCAAGGCCACCCGAGAATGCGATCCCAACTTTCTGACCCACAGGAAGTTGCGCGAGGACTGTTGCTGACATAGAGGGAGAGCCTAACTGAGAGGGCTTTGCGCTCGCACTTTTCTTAATTCTTCGCTCAGCTGCTCGAGTAAAAAAGGCTTTATTACAAAATAATCAATCAGATTATCAATGTCGTGAAGCGAATCGAGATCGTACTCATGGCTTTCTTGCGCGCGACGTGCCGCTCGAATCAAGAGATTTCTCGGAGTATGTTCGCTGGCAACAAATTCGACAATTTCTGTTTTGAATCCCAGCGCCCTAAGAACCGCTGCACGCAGGGAATCGGTGACCAAGTCCGCCATTCTTTCCCGGACTAATCCGTTGCGTCCCATAACGTGCAGTGGCGATTTGATCTCCTTCAGTTGTTCATTTACATCATGATGGCAACATGGAGCTATGAGTAGAAGTTTTGCATTACTTCGAACTCCCCAAGTAATCGCATCATCGGTAGCGGTATCGCACGCATGGAGTGCAATGACAATGTCAGTTTCGCGAGGAGCAAAATCGGAAATTTCAGATTCGATGAACTCCATACTCTCTCCATAGCCAAGCTGATCAGAAAGGGATGTATTTCGTAGTCGCGACTGTTGCTTCACATCGACACCAACTGTCTTGACCTTGCGACCCTGCTTGATCAAAAAATGATGGACTGCAAAAGTCAAGTAAGCATTGCCGCATCCCAAATCGACGATGTTAATTTCCTTTGATTCTGGAATGGAAGAAGCGATAATTCTTAGGAAATTATCGATCTGGATAAATTTGTCAGAGCGTGAGGGTTTGAGTTTTCCATCCTTATCAGCCAAACCTAATGCGAAGAAAATCGGATCATCTGCGCGCAACAATCTCTCCTTATTGCGATCATGTTCGCGAGATTGCTTGCTGGCGTCAACTTTAGAGCGATGTATGAAAGCATCACCGCTCTTGCTTATTCGGATTTCGGTCCGTTTATTTACTTGTTCAATCAGGATATTTGCGTAACCCATTTTTACGATCCCAGAAATGTCTATTTCGGATGGCGAGAAATTCTTGGTGAGATCCCGACGTCCATCGTGGTAAACAATCTGCAACAAATCTTCATCACGAACGGTGACGGGGCGGATATCTATTCGCTTCTCTACAGGGGAAAAGCCTTTTCTTCGCCCCGAAATTATTACGCGATTGAGGAGGCTTGTTTCTTTCAGCGCCTTCTCAATCTCATCGATAGCGCTGGTAATTGGTTGCGCCATCTTCCAGTTGCACCTCCGTCGCAGCTTTCTATTAGTCTACGGCCGTGCAACGAACCAAACCCCTGTACTGGCTATTACTTCCGGTTCTGCTCTTCATATCCGCTGCCTCTTTCTGGGCAACAGCACATTACGGTCCTATCGGTAAAGCATCGAGTGCAACTGCGGACTGTGCAAACCTTCGAATCTTGATTGTTGCTGAAGAAGCCCAAGGTAAGCCTCGCTGGCAGGAATACAGATCACTTGTCACTCAACTTGGCACGTTGCCCGAGAATTCTGCAGCGAGAGCTCCTCTTGTCGAACAGATTGCAGGTGCGCTCATCGATGTTCTTGGTCACGATTTAACGATTTATAAGGAGATGAATACTTACCCATCCTGTGTATTGATGGATAAGCGAAAAGATCTTCCGACGATGATTACAGAGACTGAATCTGCAATTAACTTTCTCAATGGCAGCAAAGATATTGATGGCAATTTCTTTGATCCCAAATTAGGGACATGGAATAGTAGTTATTACGCTGAGTATTTGAGTGCAATTGATTTCCTCAAAGAAAGCAGCTCTTCTTCTGCTTCAAAGTAAAGGACATTTCACTTTCAGGGGATAACCTTTACTTCTGATGACCTATCTCCAAGAATGGCGGAATCTTTTCTCCTTTTGGAGAAATGATCTCGTCGCAGGTATCACTGTAGGAATAGTTGCTCTTCCACTAGCGCTTGGTTTTGCCATCACGACAGGTGCTCCAGCAAGCGCGGGGCTTGCCACCGCAATCATCGCCGGATTTATCGCCGCGCTCTTTGGCGGCTCGAATTATCAAGTCAGCGGACCGACTGGCGCAATGACTGTCGTTCTCGTGCCAATCGTTGCCAAATACGGAGTTCAATCTCTCGTATGGCTTGGCATTGCGGCTGGACTGCTCATTATTTCCTTTGCTCTTATCGGATTGGGCCGTTTTATTGAAAAAGTACCGTGGTCAGTTATGGAAGGTTTCACCCTCGGCATCGCAGTCATCATCGCGCTTCAACAGATTCCTCTCGTTTTTGGCGTCACGAAAGCTGAAGGGACCCACACGATATCCGTTGCTTTTGAAACACTCTCTCGAGCACTGACTGAGAAAATACATATTGCATCTATTTCAATTGCGTTTGCTACCTTAACTATTAAACGTCTGTGGCCAAGAATCAAGAAAGCCGCTGGTATACGAATCCATCTGCCGGCGAGCATTGTCGCGATTACTCTCGTAACAACAGTTACTCATTTCTTATCACTTGATATAGACCGCATTGGTGAATTACCTCGACAACTCTCTTTCACCGATAACTTCTCCATCGGGGATATCTCCCCCTTCTCATTTGCCTACGCTGCAATCGCAATTGCACTTCTTGGCGCAATTGAATCTTTACTTTCTGCGCGAGTGGCGGATGGAATGGCTCACAAGGAGATTGATCATGAACAAAGAGCACATGATCCGAAGAAGGAATTGATGGGACAGGGTCTAGCAACTATCGCATCAGCATGCGTTGGTGGACTTCCGGCAACTGGGGCTATCGCACGTACCAGTGTCAACGTTCATTCCGGTGCACGTACCCGGCTTGCAGCAATCGTCCACGCGCTCTTTTTGCTTGCAGTCGTGCTATTTCTCGCACCGATCGTTTCACTCATTCCCACTGCAGCACTTGCGGGAGTTTTGATTGGAACTTCACTTCGTATTGCAAATCCACAGAGCGTAAAAGAAGCATTACAGTCCACATACAAGTTCCGCATCGTCTATGTAGTGACGGCGTTAGCAGTCGTTTTTATCGATCTCATGTGGGGTGTAGCGATTGGCATACTTCTCGAAAAAATCTTAAATAAGGCTCGTTAAGTCGGATTTATAAAGGAAGTACGAGAACTATGGCCGTTAGAGCAGCAGCAAGGGCGGCAGACTGAAGAAAGATTGTGATGGCAGTTTTTCGATCGGCGCGACGATCATCTGGATTAGAGACGCGCGAGAGATCTCCTAATTTCCCAAGGTTAAAAGTTCCCATCAATCCATATGCCAAGCAGAATTTCTTACGGGATTGAATAAAACCGACTGCAAAGACCATTAATGGAAGAAAGACACTGAGACGTGCGCTGCCTTGTACATTGCCTGCAATGAATCCAGCGACGGTAGACACGGTGAGGAATAAACCGATGAGGGCTACAAACTGACGCCTACGAACTTCCGCCTTACCTAAATTGCACGTTCCTGGAATATAGGTTTGGGACATCTAGAAAGCTTCTTCTAACTCTTCTTCCTCTTCCCAAAGAGAGTCATGAGATTCCTGCTTATCGGCCCAGGAAAGAAACGAAAGCACGCCCTTGAGCGCGATGCCCAGAAGTGCGATGACTGCGAGTATGCGACGAACTGCTTTCATACAGGCATTGTAATTCGAATGTGAGATAACTTCCAACCAAAATCGATTATGTGAGAGAGCGAAGGATTCTATGAATGCCTTCTGTGATGATTTCGGGGCTAGTTCCAAAATTGAGTCGGGCGAATTGCGGATATTGCTTTCCGTACATTGCCCCACCATTGATAGCAACTTTGCCGCGTTCCAAGATGAGATCTGCAGGATTATCGCCCAATCCAAGAGCTGATAAATCGAGCCAGGCTAGATAGCCAAAATCTGGAACTCGATAAGAAATCGCGGGAATCTGAGTTTCGATGAGTTGCTTGAGCAATGTGCGATTGTGATCTAGCGCCTTGATAACCTCATCAAGCCACGGCCTCGCCTGGCTTAGTGCGGCAGTGGCAGCCACGGCGCCAAATAATGAGGCTCGAAAAGCTACCGAAATGGGCATGGAATTGATCTGATCCTTTAATCGCCCGCCGCCAGTGATGATGAGGGCGCACTTGAGGCCGGCCAGATTAAATGCCTTGCTAGCGCTGGTGACTGTAATTCCCACTTCTCGAGAGGTATCAGAGACCGCTAGAAAAGGCGTAAATGTATTTCCGGAAAATGTCAGAGGTGCATGAATTTCATCGCTGATAACCGTCACGTTATATCGATGTGCTAATTCTGCAATCGCCTCAAGAGTTTCTTTTGAGTAGAGAATCCCCACGGGATTATGCGGATTACATAACAGATGAACTCTCGCACCATTCTTGTACGCACTCTCAAGCGCATTGAGATCGAGGGAATACTCCATACCTTCTGAACGAAGTGGCACATCGATGAGTTCGGCTTTTACTTCATTAACCCAATTCCACATATTGTCATAGACCGGTGAATTGAGGATTACTTTTTCTCCCGG
>RHAU01000191.1 GCA_010032125.1 Actinomycetota bacterium
TCAATTCCCCACAAGCGATGTGCAAGATCGCGTGCAACCTTCAGCTCCACTGTCATGCCACCTTGCCCAATATGTATTCAACGAGGGCCGCATCCTGGATTCCAAGTCCAACGCTAAAGAAATAATTCTCTCCGGTGATTCTCGTCTTTCCTTCTTTCGCGAAAAGTGAACCGATTGATTTTAATGCTTCCCACGGTTGACTTACCGTCTTGAGCGCTTCGCATACTGAACCGCACTGTTGACTAGAAATGGCAACATCATCGACATAAACAGACTGGGCATTCATCAATAACCTCGGTTCAACTTCGCACCGATGGGGCGCGAATGAACCGATAGATATACAGAGAGAATCTGGTTTCATCGCTTCACGAATCACTGGAGACTGAGAATTGGTGCACAACACTATGAGATCGCAATCTTGTAGTTGTCGAATATCACTACCAATGTCAGAGAATTCGTCGTGAGAATTTGTGGTGGACGTACGCGAGATGCCGATAAGTTCCCGTGGCGAAAAAAGCTCGCGCGCGGCTCGCGCATGAGCAACTCCTTGATGTCCTAACCCCACAATCCCGATCTTTTCTGCATGAGGAACAAGTTCCATCGCAACTGCCATGCTCGTCGCAACTGTTCGAAGTTGAGTTACAGACTCGCCATCGAAGAAATGTGTGAGCGAACCATTCTTCTCATTCATAACCGCAACCGTCGTTTGCACTGCTGGAAGATTGTGTGCGCCATTTCCTGGAAAGACGGTACCGAATTTAACGATGGTCGGTCCGCTCTGACTTGCGCGAGCAATATAGGAGAACTGCGCGTTATCGCCTTGGGAAAGCACTGCCCGGGGGCCTAATACTGTTTCACCGCGAGCGTGGTTGATAAATACTTTCCTCGTTAGTTCTCTCGCCATCGTGGCGAAGTTGTCTTCGGAGGATTCAAACTTTCTGTTATTAAAATAATTTCTGGTTTACCGCTTCGCGCGGCACGGGTAAGTTCTCCTGACAATTCTTTGATGGTAGTTGAAGCAAAACTCATTCCAAAACTCTGGGCAATTAACTTCCAATCAGGATTGACTAAGTCGACGCCTCGTTTCGGATGATCCATAACTTCTTGGTCATAGCGCAACATTCCATAACCACCATCATCATGAAGAAGTATCGTGATAGGTAAATTCTCTTGAACAATAGTTGCAAGTTCGGATAGGGCAAAAGCAATTCCACCATCACCACATATGAC
>RHAU01000192.1 GCA_010032125.1 Actinomycetota bacterium
TGTATTTATTGAAAAGCCGCTCTGCACCACAGTTGACGATTGCGTCAAGGTAATCGAATGGTCAAAAGGAAGAAAATCCCTTGTCTGGATGGGCCTTGAATATCGCTATATGCCTCCCGTTGCAGAATTAATCAAGATAGTTCACAACGGTGGAGTGGGTGAAGTTCAACAAGTCGCAATTCGAGAACATCGAGAACCCTTCTACCCAAAAGTTGGAGACTGGAACCGTTTCACTGAAAAGACTGGTGGGACGTTGGTTGAAAAGTGTTGCCACTATTTCAACTTGATGGATCACATCTCCGGCGAACGTCCAGTTCGAGTTTTTGCATCCGGTGGTCAACGCGTCAACTTTCTTGATGAAGTTTATGATGGTAAACGCGCGGATATGTTGGATAGCGCTTATGTCATTGTTGAATATCCAAGCGGGAAGCGGGCGATGCTTGACCTGTGTATGTTTGCAGAGAACTCAGTAGATAAAGAGCATATTGTCGTCACCGGAAGTGAAGGAAAAGTCGAATCATTCTTACCATCATGCGAGCTACGTCACGGAAAGAGATCTGCTGTCGGTTCTTTTTCTCAATGGACTCACGATTCGTTCAAGACGAAAGAACTTGATATTCGAAAGATTTGGGATGAACGAATCAAGTATTCGGGATTCCATTACGGGGCCTCATATCTAGAGCACCTCAAGTTTTTCCTCGCTATTACGGGGCAAGGTGCGCCAGAAGTCACGCTGGAAGATGGGCTTCGCAGCGTAGCGACGGGGATTGCTGCTCATAAGAGCATTAACGAGGGCAGACCAGTTCTTATGAGTGAAGTCTTGCCGGCGGGGTGGAATTAAATGACAACCTGCACACTAATTCCATTAGCCAGACCAACATTTGATCTCGCCATCGCGCAAAAAAATTTTGATGCCGCTCGAGAACTTCTCTCTAGCCTCGGAGCAGATCTTGATGGACCAAGCGCATTAGTAATGACCCCGGAAGATACTTCCAATGCTGCCGCGCAACTGAAACAAGATAGAGATCTATACATTCTTCTTAACGCTTCTTTCTCAGATGCGTCACCTGCCGTCTCCCTTCTCTCACAATTAGAAGGCGATGTACTTCTATGGTCCGTTCGTGAGTGCGGAGAAGTTGGCGAGAGGTTATTGCTCAACTCTCTCTGCGGTTCCAATCTTGCGGCACATGCGTTGCGAACTGCAGGAAAGAAAATCACTCATGTTCACGG
>RHAU01000193.1 GCA_010032125.1 Actinomycetota bacterium
CCCACGTCGGATTATTGACTGGTGATTCCTCGATTAACGGAGATGCGCCAATCGTTGTTATGACAACTGAAGTGTTACGAAACATGATCTACGCAAATCCTGATGCAATTAAAGAACTCGGCTACGTCGTTATGGATGAAGTTCACTATCTAGCCGATAAGTTCCGCGGCGCCGTCTGGGAAGAGATACTCATTCACCTACCGGAACGGATTCAGGTCGTGTCTCTGTCAGCGACGGTCTCCAATGCCGAGGAGTTTGGCGAATGGCTCAAGTCAGTGCGCGGTGAGACCGATGTGGTTCTCTCCGAATTACGTCCCGTTCCTCTCTATCAACATATCTTGATTGGAAATCGCCTACTTGATTTATTCGTCGATGATGGGCGTGTAAATCCAGAGATTGTGCGCCTTGAACGAAATTCGGTGCGACGTATACCCGGCTCTGCGCACCGGGGCTGGCAGCAACGATCTTTCTCATCCATTCGTTCACTCACTCGCGCTGAAATAG
The DNA here is from genome assembly GCA_010032125.1 of Actinomycetota bacterium. Classification (GTDB taxonomy): domain Bacteria; phylum Actinomycetota; class Actinomycetes; order Nanopelagicales; family Nanopelagicaceae; genus MAG-120802. The sequence goes on from RHAU01000193.1 coordinate 505, forward strand.
TTGAGAAGCTACGAGAGAGAGATTATTTACCCGCTATCTTCTTTATATTTTCTCGTGCAGGGTGCGATTCGGCGGTTTCGCAATGTATAAAAGAGGGACTCTCTCTTACTAACGCTATTGAGAAAGCCGAAATAAGATCAACAATCGAATTGCGAACCTCCGAACTTCCTACTGAAGATTTCGGCGTTCTTAACTTCCACGAATGGTGTCAAGCCCTTGAACGAGGGATTGCTTCGCACCATGCTGGTCTATTACCTATGTTCAAAGAGACAATTGAAGAACTTTTTCAAAAAGGTCTGTTAAAGGTTGTTTTTGCAACGGAAACGTTGGCACTTGGTATCAATATGCCTGCGCGGACAGTTCTACTCGAGAAGTTAATCAAGTGGAATGGTGAGACGCATGCAGTCATCACCCCGGGGGAGTACACACAGCTGACTGGTCGCGCCGGAAGACGCGGGATCGATGTCGAAGGGAATGCGGTTGTGCTCTGGAGTGAACAGATTGATAGCTCGATGGCAGCTGGATTGGCTAGTACTCGCACGTATCCACTTCGTTCCTCTTTCTCGCCTACATACAACATGAGCGCAAATCTCGTTGCACGGTTTGGCACTGCAAGAGCTCGCAAATCCTTGAGCGCTTCCTTTGCGCAATTTCAGGCAGATCGCTCTGTCGTCGGCCTTTCGAAGCAGATTGAGAAGAATGAAGAGGCGATTCGATCTATGCGCG
>RHAU01000194.1 GCA_010032125.1 Actinomycetota bacterium
GCGTAAATTGCCGCAACGATTCCCAATGGCTTTCCAATGACGAGGCCCGCAAAAATCCCCCACGCAATCGGTGAATCTAGCGCCGCTTGTATGGAATCTCGCGAAATTTCTACTCCGGTATTTGCCAATGCAAAGATGGGCACAATTGCAAAAGTGCTCCAGGGATGAATCTTTTTTTCAAGCCATTCGATAATGGAAACGGAGCCGTCGGTTTCATCTTCTAAACCGGAACGCTCTTTAACAAGATTCGGAGTTAGTAGTCCCAAGATTACGCCCGCCAAAGTCGGATGTATTCCACTTTTGTAGAGGGCAAACCAGAGCGCAATACCGACTGCAATGTAGATATAAGTAGAAGCGATCTTCACTTTCTGGAAAAGCAGAATGAGAAGAATCGACATTAATGCCGCAAGAAGCCACGAATATGTAACCGAAGATGAATACACAAAGGCAATGATGAGTATCGCGCCAATGTCATCAATTACGGCGAGCGCGAGGAGAAAAGCGCGCAAGGAAGCCACTGCATGTGAGCCCACCATTGCAAGCAATCCGACCGCTAAGGCAATATCTGTGGCAACCGGAACTCCCCAGCCTCGTGCATTGGTAGAGCCAGCGATTGCTAAATAGATCAACGCTGGTACCGCCATTCCACCGAGCGCCCCAACAAAGGGCATAAGTGCTTTCTTTAAGGTGGAGAGATGACCAGATGTTAGTTCTCGCTTGATTTCAAGCCCAACAACAAAGAAGAAGATTGTCATCAATACATAGTTGATGAACTTGAGTACCGTCAGTTCAAGATAGATTGGCGCAATACCCAAAGAAAATGATGTTCCGAGGAAGGAGAAGTAACTCTCAGATAATGGTGAATTTGCAATCGCAATCCCCATGGTAGCTGCCAGAACAATGAGTACTCCGCTGGCAGATTCGCGTCGGAGGAAGTCTCGCAATGGCGCAATGATGCGATTCATAAAGTCAAAGTATCACTTAGTGTTTTGCCGGCGGCGGAACATTGGTTGGAATAGCTGGTCAGGCCTACTTCTACTCTGTTTAGGCTCTCCAACTTTTTCAAATCCATACTTCTCATAGGACTTAATGGCTCGAAGATTATGTGGCCACACCCCTAGACCCTGCGTTACCCATCCTTCGCTCTCGCATATCGCATCGAGTTCATCGATGATCATCTTCATGAGGCCTTGACCTCGATACTTCGGGTCAATCCAACAACTCGAAAGC
>RHAU01000195.1 GCA_010032125.1 Actinomycetota bacterium
TTTGCCAAAGAATCCACCTGAGCCAATCGTTACACGCGCTTGTCTAAGTTGGTATCCACTTGCTTGTGGATCTGCAGTTGGATCGACAAAAGAACGTAGGCGCTTAAGTTGATATTCGCTTACTTGACCGCTTGATACCGCAAGGTAAATTCCGGTAGCGCCAACAACAAGTAAACCAATAACCCAACGAATCCGAGCTCCTGAGACAGCAATCATTGTCACTACCGATGCCGAAATAATCAGAACTGTTCCTAAATCTGGCTGGGCAATGATGAGGAGTATCGGAATTGCAGCCACTGCAAGTGATTGCATGACTTGCTTATCACTTGGATAGTTATCACTTGATATGCGCTCCGCCAAAATCAAAGACATCCCGACGATGATTGAGATCTTTGCTAGCTCCGCAGGTTGAATTTGAAAACCACCAGGGAAGGAAATCCATGAACGTGAACCGTTAACAGTGCTACCGAGGCCAGGAATGAGAACGGCAATAAGCCCCAAAACTCCTACTCCCCATACGAATGGGGTGTATGCCCTCAACAGTCGGTAATCAACCAGAGTCGCGCCATAAGCAAGAGCAATTCCGATAATCACATTCACAATTTGCCGTTTGAGGTAGTACTCGGGGTCAAGATCGTTTGCAGCAAACCAATCGCGAGTGGCCGCGTACACCAGAACGACTCCAGTTATCAGTAATAGAAGTACCGAGAGCGAAAGAATGGGATCTGTACCTACCAAGAAACCGCGATTCTCACTGCGGCGTTTGGTTAGTGAAGTACTCACTTTGTGCCGCCTTTCGTGGGATCAATTTTGGGAAGTCCAACCGGCGCACCATTAGGAAAGATCGCCTCTTGTCCATTAGTTCCAAAAATATGTTCGTAAATCTTCCTCACACCGTAGCCACTTGTTGTCGCACCAAAACCACCTTGGCTCACCATCATCACAACTGTGTACTGCGGATCTTTACTCGGAGCGTAGATTTCCTACAAGGCGCACTCCGCGCAGTTGTCACCTCAGGTACTGCTAGAGGTTCTTTTTCTGGCGTTGGAGTCGAAGTAAGTGGAAAGACCGGAACCGGTCAAGTTTTTGGCAAGAATCCAAATGGAAGTTCGAAAGATGACACATCTTGGTTTGCTTCCTACGCTCCGAGTAAAGATCCGCAGTACACAGTTGTGATGATGGTGAGCCAAGGTGGTTTTGGTGCGACAACAAGTGGCTACGGTGTG
>RHAU01000196.1 GCA_010032125.1 Actinomycetota bacterium
GGAATTCCCTGGGTTGGTGTCTGTTCTCTTGATGGAATTGCTATCGAAGCAAACGATTACATCGTTACAACCGATGCAAGAAGAAAAGAGTTGTACTGGGCGCGTTATGCAAGTGGCAGGAGAGTTGAAGGTCCAGCCGTGGCACGACCTGAAGATGTAAGCAAACGCGAGGGAATGAAGTATGGATTCGGCGTAACTGAGCCACTTTATCCAACCGTTCTTGCGCTATTTAATGCATCTTTGAGAGAGAACTTCCGTGAACCGTTATATCTACGTAAACCCGATGCTCAACCCACAAGTGAGCGCAGATGATCACTTATCGCGATCTCATCAACCTTGATATTCCAACCTTGGTTGGGTTTGAAAGAGAGATTTATCCAGAATCACCGTGGAGCGCTGCGCAATTTCGAGAAGAACTCTCAGGAGTTCCGAAAACTAGAAAGTACATCGTCGCCCTCGATGAAAATTCCATCATCGGCTACGCAGGTATCGCACTCGCCGGTGACGTTGCTGATATTCACACGCTTACAGTTGTCGCTGCTTATCGACGCCGCGGCATTGCATCAGAAATGTTGCGCACGCTCGAAGAGTGGGCGATGAGTAAAAAGGTAAAAGCAATCATGCTGGAGATGCGTGAAGGAAATAGCCAAGCACAACCTCTCTATGAAAAGCATGGATATTCGGTGATTTCACGGCGCGATAACTACTACGCACCCGGAATCCCGGGATTGTTCGAGGCCGAAAACTCCTTGCAAATGTGATCGCATCAAGCGTTGATGAACATGCCAGATTTGGAGGAGTAGTTCCTGAGGTTGCTTCGCGTGCACATCTTGAAGCAATGCAGCCAATTCTTACCCAAGCTCTCGCAACTGCACGCGTCACTCTTCATGAGATCGATGCGTTTGCTGTCACGGCAGGTCCGGGACTTGTCGGTGCCCTTCTAGTTGGAGTAGCTGCTGCTGACGGACTAGCAGTTGCTTTAGATAAACCTTTATATGGAGTCAATCACTTGGCATCGCACGTTGCCGTGGACTTGCTTACTCATGAAGAAGAGATCAAACCAACAATTGCGTTATTGGTAAGTGGTGGCCATTCCTCGATACTTCGCGTTGATGATGTCACGGGAGAAATTCAAGCTCTGGGTCAAACTGTCGATGATGCTGCTGGAGAAGCCTTCGACAAAATAGCCCGCTTACTTGAT
>RHAU01000197.1 GCA_010032125.1 Actinomycetota bacterium
TTTTGATCTTTACGTACCATCAGAAAAAATCACCACGGATGTTTCAACTGCGGTGCGAGATAAGAATATGGTGGTGGTTTCCCAAGGCCGCGAAGGAAGTTCATTTAATGATGGAATTGAAAATGGAGTAGTTCCAGTCATCGATACCGAAGTTATCTCGACTTTAGGCGCTGGGGATGTTTTTCATGGCGCTCTGGTGGCAGCGCAAGTGTGGGGTAAGAGCCTCGAAGATTCGGTTCATATTGCAACAATAGTTGCGGGGTTGAAATGTCGCTCCCTTGATGGACAAAGTGGAATTCCTACCAAAGCAGAACTTGATGCCTACATGGCGGGAGTTCGACATTGATGGGGATCATTAACAAGCGAGAGAAAGGAAGTAAGTAATGGCGCGCGTACCTGATTTCCTCCTCCATCATGATGGCGATTCAGTTGCAGTTGCAAATGATGATTTGCAACCTGGAACATTGCATGGCCTATCAGTGAAGGAACAAACGGAGCACACTGCTGTGCTCAATCACGCAATTCCATTAGGTCACAAATTTGCATTAAAAGATCATGCTGAAGGTGAAGCCATCATTAAGTATGGAATCAAAGTCGGTATTGCATCAAAGCCCATTAAGAAGGGCGATTACGTTCACACACACAACATGAGGAGTTATCGATGGGAAGCAAGTCGCGCCTAACTGGATTCCGTCGCCCGGATGGGTCGATGGGAATTCGCAATCACGTCATCATCCTTCCAGTTGATGATCTCTCCAATGCAGCAGCTGAGGCAGTTGCAAAAGTAGTGCCAGGCACTCTCGCCCTGCCACATGCTTTTGGTCGACTCCAATTCGGTGAAGATCTCGAATTAACTTTCCGCACGCTTATCGGAACTGGACTTAATGCAAACGTTGCTGCGGTTGTCGTTATTGGCATTGAGCCTAAGTGGACTGAACGGGTCGCATCAGGAATCGCAAAGTCTGGAAAACCGGTAGCGACCTTCTCTATCGAAGGCAAAGGTGATCTACAAGTTATTGCCGATGCGTCTCGCGCAGCGCAGATCTTCTTACAAGATGCTTCAGAAATTATGCGCGAGCCTGCAACAGAAGGCGATCTGATTATGTCGATTAAATGCGGCGAATCAGATACAACATCAGGTCTTGGTTCATGTCCGACCACTTCCCAAGCCGTTGATCGTTGGGTAGCCGCAGGCGGAAC
>RHAU01000198.1 GCA_010032125.1 Actinomycetota bacterium
TCGGCATAACCTGATGCAGATTGAATTCCCACTACTGCGCGCTCTGTAAATTCAGCTAAATCGCGCGCTCCGGCATAAGTGCATGACGAGCGGACTCCAGCGATGATGTCATCAATCAAATCTTCTACTCCAGGACGTTGCGGATCTAAATACATTCGCGAAGAGGAAATTCCCTCTTCATAAAGCGCTTTACGTGCGCGATCGAATGCTCCTTCACCTGATGTTCGGGCAGCAACAGCGCGCGCAGATGCCATTCCGAAAGATTCTTTGTATAACTTGCCGTTGTTATCACTACGTAAATCGCTGGGTGATTCATATGTTGCTGCAAACCAGGAACCGATCATCACAGATGATGCTCCGGCAGCTAATGCGAGCGCGACATCGCGCGGATGTCGCACGCCACCATCTGCCCAAATGAACTTTCCAAGTTTCTCTCCTTCAGCCGCACACTCCACAACTGCCGAGAATTGGGGTCGGCCAACGCCAGTTTGCATTCTTGTTGTGCACATCGCGCCAGGCCCCACACCTACTTTCACAATATCGGCGCCTGCTTCGACAAGATCGTTGACACCTTCAGCGGTGACAACATTTCCGGCGATGATGGGAAGTGAAGATTTGAGCCCGGCGATGGCGGATAAAACTTCAAGCATTTTCTCCTGATGGCCGTGCGCGGTATCAATAACAAGGAGATCAACTCCAGATGCAATCAATTCCTCTGCTTTTCGAACCGCTTCACCATTGACTCCAATCGCGGCCCCGATGCGCAATTTTCCATTCTTATCCACGGCAGGTTGATAAAGCGTGGAACGCAGCGCTCCGGTTCGAGTGATGATTCCAACAAGTTCGCTCGCCGCATTCACCACAGGAGCTAACTTGTAGTTCTTTTCATTGAGTAATTCGAAGGATGCTCTCGCATCGAGTGAGTCCGGCACAACCATCAGATCTTTAGACATCACCTTATGTAATTGGGTAAAACGGTCAACGCCTTCGAGGTCTTCTGCGACAACAATTCCAATGGGTTTGTTTTTCTCAACAATGACTATCGCACCATGGGCGCGCTTATAAATAAGTGATGCCGCATCGGCAACAGTCTCGCTGGGCCCGAGTGTTATCGGGGTATCAAAAAGTAAATGGCGCGTTTTCATCCAAGAAATAACATCTTTGACTACTGGCAGCGGAATATCTTGCGGAATAACGGT
>RHAU01000199.1 GCA_010032125.1 Actinomycetota bacterium
CGTTTGCGCTTCCGCCTGCCATGCCACCTGAAATTGGAATCTCTTTCTTAATTGAAATCTCAATACCTTCGTCGATTTCAAATTCCTTCTTCATCAACTCCGCTGCTTTGTATGCAAGATTTTCTTTTGTAGTGGGCATGTGATCGCTTCGACCTTCAGCCCGAATATGAATTCCAGGTTTATCGACGATTGAGACAACGAGATCATCGCAGAGAGAAACTGCTTGAAAAACGGTAGCTAGTGCGTGATAACCATCTGATTCAAGTGGACCTACTGAGAGTTGGAGATTGATCTTGCCCGGGACGCGAACGACCACTCTCTCTGACATACCTTGAGCGTATTACCAAGGGGGTATTAGCGCCTATCGAGTTGACGCGCGATGGCAGCAAATCGCGAGATAGAAAGCGACTCACCGCGAGCAGTCGGATCAACTCCGGCCGATGCGAGGGCGCGTTCAGCCTCGATTGATCCGCCGTACATCTCTGAAAATATGGCTCGTAACATCTTTCTACGTTGTCCAAAAGCGCGATCAATCAGATCAAACGTGGTTCGACGTAATTTCTCATCTCCAATGGGGTCGTGTCTTGTGAACTTCACCAATGAAGAATCAACATTGGGTACCGGCCAAAAAACAGAGCGAGAAACAGAATCCACGAGCGCAAGATCGCAATACCAAGCAGCTTTCGCACTGGGAACTCCATAAGTCTTACTGCCTGGCGCTGCAACTAGTCGCTCGGCAACTTCAGTTTGAACCATGATAACCCCAGAAATTATGGAGGGGAAACGTTCGAGGAAATTAAGAAATACCGGAACAGAAACGTTATATGGAAGATTCGCCACGAGTTTATTTGGTTCGTTTTCAATGCTGGTGACATGAAGTGCATCATCGTGCATTACTCGCACGGTATTAGGAGATACGCCATGGTCAAGTAGCGTTTGCTTTAACCTCTGTGCCAGCCGTACATCAATTTCAATTGCAGTAACTCGATTACTTGCTTGACAGAGCGCCAAAGTCAAAGAGCCTAAACCAGGTCCAACTTCAACAACGTGGTCCTGTTCATTGATTGCGGCTATCCGAACAATTTTCTGACATGTATTTGCATCGATAACAAAGTTCTGTCCGAGGGATTTTGTGGGATGGAGATCTAATTCAGCGGCAATTTCACGTATCTCACTCGCGCCAAGTAAGGAAATGCCCT
>RHAU01000200.1 GCA_010032125.1 Actinomycetota bacterium
AAAGTAAACGCGCGCAAATCTGGAAATCGAGATTTCAAGAATTCAATGCCAATGTCAGAAAGAAAGCGGCTGAAGTAAATGCAACACTCTTTGATCCTAACGGCCACGATTTTTGGAAAGATCAGAGATTTATTGATGCAGATCGACTTCATTTGAATCCAGAAGGACATCGCCGCGTTGCACAAGCTGTCTTGGCTCGACTCGGTCTGCCCCATGATCCAGATTGGAATAAGAAACTACCTCCCGCGCCGGAGATATCAGCGATGGAGAAGTTACTCATCGATGCTCATTGGATTCGCGATTATGCACTTCCATGGGTATGGCGAAGGATGCGCGGACGTTCATCCGGCGATGGTCGAAGTCCTAAATATCCAACGCCGATGGCGTGGAACGCTAGAAATTAAGGGCGGTCCAACTCCATTTATAAACACCTGGTTTGATTCGATATTTCGCCAGCGTGTCAGGCCCACACGATGCAGTTCCCACTCCGCGATGGGCGACATCTATCGTCACCACGGTATTTCCTGAAGGTTGAACAAAGATGTTATGCGTTGCATCTGCAAGATCAACCGAACGCATCGGGGTTACAGTGACAGTGAGCGGCTTATCGAATTGGAAATAGAGTCCGTGATTGGTGCGATTTGAAAGCGAGAACCAACGCACATTCACGTGGCTGCCATTTTCTTGAGGCCAAATGTACGGAACATATTGCTCGGCAACGGTGGAGCTCCAACGATGAACTTTGCCGAGTTTTCGGTCCGGAACAGTCTCTGATGGTCCGGGGCCGAAATAAACAAATTGATCGAGTTCACCATGTAATTCAAAGCTCGTTCCCACTCGGGCAACATCATCGAGTTGCTTTGGGAGTGTGACAGTTTCTGTAACGCGTAATCCACCTTCAACTGACTCCACAACCTGAGTCTGCTTTACGACAATTCCACTCTCTGTTTTCCACGTGTTCGAAATTGTTGAGGTTGCGCCACGGTGTTTAACTACCGAATTCGATCGCTTGAGATTTCGAAGACCCCACTCATCCCACTTCGCTTCTGTATGACCAAGACGGTCGTTGTCATTCGCCGCTCTCCACAGCGTTAGTTGCGGAGCTATTTCACCAAAGGGAAGAAGAATTTCACCGCTCTCATTCACATATTGCTGCGGCTTCTTCGCGAT
>RHAU01000003.1 GCA_010032125.1 Actinomycetota bacterium
CTACGTGACTCCCTCAAAGGTGGCGGAATCGAAGAGTTGTTGGCGTCGCATAACCAACCTGCTTCGCCAGTTCTCATTGCCTGGCCGGGCCTTTCCAGTCAAGAAGAACTTGCCGACTCAGGAGCGGTTCCAGTTTCTGATTCATCGGTCGCGGCGACCTTCAATGGTGCCCCGCATCTGGTGCCGGCAATTCGGGAACGGCGTGCGGGCGTACAAGATCTTGGTTCGCAACGTGTTGTAGAAATTTTCTACGCTACAGGTCAGAATGGAGAACGTTGGCTTGATTTATGTGCCGGACCGGGTGGTAAAGCGGCTTATCTGGATTCGCTGATTCGCGACGGTGAATTTGTTGCAAATGAGATTTCACAGGAACGCGCTGCTTTGGTCGAGCAAGTAGTTCGGCGTGGAAGGGTTATCAATTGTGACGGACGATCCATCCCATCAACAATCGGAACATTTGACCGCATCCTTATCGACGCACCGTGTACCGGTATCGGGGCGCTACGTCGGCGCCCGGAAGTTCGATGGCGCAGGAGCGTTGCAGACCTTAAGAACCTCATCGCACTCCAAGCTGAACTTCTCGATTCCGCCGTCGGATTGCTTAATACTGGGGGAGTTATTGGTTACGCAACATGTAGCCCGCACTTAGCTGAAACGAAATTCCAAATTCGGAATTTTCTCGAGCGTCATTCGAATTTCTCCCGAGTTCCCATCGCTCATACACGAGCCGATGGAGATGGTGATCTTCAACTCTTCACCCATCTTGACGGCACGGATTCCATGTTTCTAAGCCTCCTTCAGAAGATGGAGCAATAACATTCCCTCATGATTCGCATCTGTCCCAGCATTCTCAACGCTAATTTTGATGATTTGCCTGGCGAAATTGCCAAAGTTGCTGAGGTTGCAGACCTATTACATCTAGATGTGATGGACAACGTCTTCGTTCCTAATTTTACTTTTAGCGCCGAACGCTCGGCAGAGATTATTTCCCAATCTTCGCTACCTGTTGATGTACACCTGATGATTGCGAATGCAGATTCGGCCGTCTTGGATTACCTGGAAACTTCGGCAATGAGCGTCACGGTTCATTACGAAGCGTGTGAAGATCCGGGAAAAGTACTCAGGTCAATCCGCGCTGCAGGAAAACGCTCGGGACTTGCTATAAAGCCGAATACTCCCATCGAGGTGGCTGAAGAGTTGCTGGATGTGATTGACATGATTTTGGTCATGACCGTGGAACCTGGGTTTGGCGGACAGTCATTTATGGAATCGATGATGCCAAAGGTGGAGAAAGCCAGACACTGGCTCAAGCAGCGAACCACATCCGATATCTGGCTTCAAGTCGATGGAGGTATTTCGCTTCAAACAATTTCAATCGCACGTAAAGCGGGAGCCGACACATTTGTCGCGGGCTCTTCGGTGTACAAGTCTGCCAACCCCGCGATGATGGTGGAGGAGTTAAGAAATATCGCAACGTCGGCGTAGCGTCTAGATAAAGAATCTCTCGATTTCCATCAGGGTTTCGACATGTTCGTTCGCGATCTGCCTGAGCGCGGGCTTTCCTCGATAGGAAATGCCGAGACCAGCACCTCGAACCATCTCAATATCGTTTGACCCATCACCGATAGCCACTGTTTCACTTATTGGGACACCTGCTTGTGAAGCAAAGTCGGTCAGCGCCTGAAACTTCGCCGCGCGGTTAATAATCTCTCCGGCAGTTTTTCCGGTGAGTTTCCCACCACGATATTCAAGTCTGTTTGCACGAATGAAATCAAAGCCCCATCCCTCAAATAGCGGTTCCACAATTTCATAAAATCCACCGGAGACAACACCCACCGCAACACCTTTACTTCTCAACGAATCAATGAGTGAACGGGCACCTTCTGAGTACGTCGTTTCGGATAACACTCGATTGAATACATCAACATCCAATCCGGAAAGCAGAGAGACTCGTTTGCGCAGCGCGGTATCAAAGTCGATCTCACCTTTCATTGCGCTCTCGGTAATCGAAGCCACTTCAGGGCCATATTCTGAAAAGCTGGCCAGAAGGTCGATTGCTTCAGTTGTGGTTAACGTGGAATCAACGTCAAAGAGGGCGAGTCGATATCTCATAGAAGTTCTAAGGCGGAATCCATTCCACACTCTTGCGAGATTGATGCCATTTCCCGGCCTATCGCATCAGCATGCGCTGGATCAATTTCAAGTAAAAAAGCGAGAATTAGTCGCCCCGCCATCGAAATCTTCTGAGTATCGATAATGAGGAGTGAATATTCACTTAGCGCCTTAGTCGTTGCGCCTTCCACGTGGGAGTTTTCTGCGCCGCTGATGAGAAGTATTGCTTTCGCAGTTTTCTTCGTTGAGACACTCACTGATGGAGTTTAGCGAAATGAATTTCGGCACGAGGTATGTTTCACCTCTATGAGCGCGGTTATCGAACTTGAGAATGTCGAGGTCCGCCGCGCAGATCGCACAATTCTGGGCCCACTCACATGGCAGGTACACGAAGGAGAGCGATGGGTCATTCTCGGTCCCAATGGGGCTGGTAAAACCACTTTGCTCCAACTCGTTTCTGCGCTCATTCATCCTTCAGAGGGTTCGGTAAGAATTCTCGGCGAAAAACTCGGTCGTGTTGATGTCTTTGAACTTCGACCACGAATTGGCTTCACTTCGAGTGCACTCAGCGCGCTTCTTCCTGAGGATGAACGCGTCATCGATATCGTCCTAACAGCTGCTTATGGAATTTCAGGTCGTTGGCGTGAAGATTACGATCTCTGGGACGAGTCTCGAGCCAAAGCGCTCCTCACAACTTTTGGCGTTCGTGAACTGGGCGAAAGAAGATTTGGAACTCTGAGCGAAGGCGAACGTAAGCGAGTGCAAATCTCGCGAGCGCTGATGTCTGATCCAGAGCTACTTCTTCTTGATGAGCCAGCTGCAGGCTTAGATCTTGGTGGTCGAGAAGATATTTTGGGCAGGATTGCGACCTACACAAGTGAGATTGGTGCACCTGTCACCATCATTGTCACTCATCACATTGAGGAGATTCCAGCGGGCACAACGCACGTTCTCATGCTTAAAGATGGAAAGGCGGCGGTTGCCGCTCCGATTCTTGATGCGTTGACCTCAGAGAATTTGAAGTATGTTTTCGAGATCGATGTAGAACTCAATCAAATCAACGGGCGTTTTTTCGCATCACGTCGCCAATAACAATGCTTTTCTCTCTCGTCCCAACACCGTGGCAACCGATTCTTGAAGAACATAAGGACCTCATCAATTCCATTGGCGCAGAATTGCAGCGACGTGCCGATTTGGGGGAGCGAATATTGCCAGACAAGAAATGGGTTTTTCGGGCGCTCGAAATGGAGCCAGAAACTGTCAAGGTTATCGTCGTAGGTCAGGATCCATATCCCAACGCCAACGATGCATGTGGTTTGGCATTCTCTGTTTTGCCCCGCAAGAGTGGACTTCCAGGTTCATTAATGAACATTCAAAAGGAGATCATTACCGATATAGGTTCAACCACGACTGCAGATGGAGATCTCTCTCGATGGAGTTCGCAAGGCGTGATGCTCCTTAATCGAACTTTGACAGTGACGGCCGGGGAAAGCGCCTCTCATTCCTCGCTTGGTTGGGATCGAGTGACAGAGAAGATCGTTTCTCATTGCGCGCAGGTAGGAGCAATCGCCCTTTTGTGGGGCAACTCCGCACGCGAATGCGCGCCATTTTTTAAGGAAGACAAGAGAATTGAAGGAGTTCACCCGAGTCCACTTTCTGCGCACCGCGGATTCTTAGGCTCGAAACCGTTCTCTGCCGTTAATAGTTTTCTTGCTGCTCAAGGAGCGGCACCTATTACTTGGTAAGGAAAAAGGGCCCGGGATTTCTCCCAGGCCCTTATTTTCCTAATTCTGCCTGAATCAACCAATCCAGGTATTTATAGGTGAATTAAGGAAGTAGACCATAAACAATCCTGCTACCAAGAGGAGCAATGGATGGACTTCCTTGACTCTGCCTTGGAAGAAGCGGATGACAACATAGGAGACAAATCCAGCGCCAATACCAACAGAGATGTTGTAGGTAAATGGCATCAAGATGATTGTTAAGAATGCAGGAATAGCAATTCCATAATCTTCCCAATCGATCGACTTGATCTGCGTCATCATGAGGAATCCAACGATGATCAGAGCAGGAGTTGCTGCTTCATACGGAATAACTGCAACAAGTGGGGAGAGGAAGGTTGTGAGCAAGAAGAGAACTCCCGTGACGACAGATGCAAGACCTGTGCGCGCACCTTCGCCTACGCCCGATGCAGATTCGATATATGACGTGTTGGATGAAATACCAGCTGCACCACCAGCCGCCGCAGCGAGAGAATCAACAAGAAGAATCCGATCCGCATTTGGCGGAGTTCCATCTTTGTCATTCAATCCTGCTTCTTGACCGATCGCAGTCATTGTTCCCATCGTGTCGAAGAAGTCTGCGAGCAACAAGGTGAAGACCAAGAGCAATGCCGAGATCAGCGGGATTCGATCAAATGATCCGAGAAGATTAAATGACCCGAGCAAGCCAAAGTCAGGTGTTGCCACTACATCGCTTGGAACCTTAGGTACGTTCAAACCCCAACCCTTTGGATTGACGTTTGTTCCATCGAAGTTTGGTCCAATCTTCAACGAAGTTTCAATTACTACTGCGAGCACAGTTGAAAGGACGATTCCGATAAGAAGAGCAGCCTTAACTTTTCGGACCATTAAGCCGATTGTTAAGAAGAGGCCAAAGGCGAAAACAATCACGGGCCAACCAACAAGTTCGCCGTTATTACCTAAGGTCACTGGTACTGGACCAGTGCCGGTTCTACGAACGAAGCCTGCATCGACAAGACCGATGAGTGCGATGAAAAGACCGATACCGACTGATATTGCGATCTTTAACTGTGTAGGAACAGCGCGAAAAACCGCGGTTCTAAAACCAGTGAGCACCAGAATGGTGATGATGATGCCTTCCAACACAACAAGGCCCATCGCATCTGCCCAGGTCATCTTCGATGCAATACCAACGGCAACGAAAGTATTGAGACCCAATCCAGTTGCAAGAGCTAATGGGAAGTTGGCGACAACTCCCATGAGTATCGAAAGGACGCCTGCGATGAGTGCGGTCGCAGCAGCGATGAGTGGGAGGTTTGGAGCATCTCCGCCACCCAGGAACTTGCCGTCACCATCTTTTGCAAGACCGATGATCAGCGGGTTGAGCGCGACGATGTACGCCATCGTGAAGAAGGTGACAACGCCGCCGCGGATTTCCTGTGCAACAGAAGACCCACGTTGTGAGATTTTGAAATAGGAATCGAGCATTCTCTGCCTTTCATCTCGGAATACCGAGAGATCGCTAATTTTTTAACGGTGGTGGTTGCGACACCGTGCAGATTCAGTCTGCAAGCTGTGGGGAAGCCCCAAACCTACGGGTTACCTGTGAGTAAGCCGGGAAACGACACCAAAGAAGAGAGCAACGGAGTAGCCGATGAGCGCGGCAAAGAGCGCAGTCCCCAATCCCACGCGCCCACCGAGCGCCCATCCTGCAGAGAGAACAACGAGTTCAATTCCGAGGCGAACTCGTCCAATCGGGACACCCGTTCGTCGATGAATCGCTGTCATCCACCCATCTCGAGGCCCAGGACCAAGTCCACACGTTATATAGATTGCAGAGCCGAGACCGACAAGAAGAATTCCGACGATGACATAACTCAATTCGACAATGAATCTATTCTGCTGAGGAAAGAGATGGATTCCGAGATCTATAGCAAAAGCAATGACTGCGATATTTGCCAGAGTTCCAAATCCTGGTCGTTCACGTAGCGGAATCCATAACGCTAAAACCACAGTGCTCACAAGGAGCGTCGAGGAACCGATGGAGAGCGAACTCTGTTTCGAAATACCCTGCGCAAGGACCGACCACGGTGCGTTGCCAAGGCCGGAGACGATGAGCAACGAATCGCCTATACCGAAGATAAATAAACCAAAGATGAGGATGCAGATCCGAGAAAGCGAGAGATCCCACTGGTGTGAAGCGCGCCATGGAGTCATGGGAATTGTGGGGTGGGGGCGTAAGAAGTTGATCAATCTACGCATCGCAGAAGGCTAGTGGTTAGACGATAAACTGCAACGATGTTCATCGGCATCGGGACTGTTATCAATGTCATTGCAATCGTTTTCGGCGCTTTCATTGGACGAATAAGCGGCTCGCGTCTTTCCGAGCGTTCACGCACCTTGATGACTGACGTGCTGGGTGCGGTAACGCTGATTGGTGCAGCATCAGCGCTCATTTCATTTTGGGACCCAGATCTAGTTACGGCAGTTCCCAAAGGCGCACCAATCGTCATCATTCTTCTATCACTTCTTATCGGCGGGCTGATTGGCACTTTGTTGCATATCGAAGATGGCCTTGAGCAGTGGGGAGAGAAACTCAAGAATCGATTTAATCGTGGTTCGGAGTCTCGATTTGTCGAAGGCTTTGTTACTGCATCGCTCATATTCGTCATTGGCCCGCTTGCTATCTTGGGAAGCATCAGCGATGGAATGAACGCCGGTATCGACCAGTTGATACTGAAAAGTATTCTCGATTTCTTCGCATCCATTGCCTTTGCTGCCGCCATGGGTTGGGGAGTTGCATTAAGCGCAATTCCTGTTGGCATCTACCAAGGAATATGGACTTTCATCGGAATCGGATTAGGGAATGTGCTCGCGGACTATCAAGTAGCCGCTATGACCGCAACAGGCGGAGTTCTCCTCTTTGGAATAGCGCTCAAACTTCTTTCGATCAAAAAGATAGAGATTGGAAATCTTCTACCGGCGCTCGCCCTTGCACCCCTGCTAGCGTGGATAGCACAACTACTTAATTAATTTTTTTCTAGAAAGTAGACGCATCTATTACAAAGCGGTATTTCACATCACTGGCGACGGTTCGCTCATATGCCATATTGATGTAGTCAGCGTTGATTACTTCAACATCACTGACGATGTTATGTTCTGCACAGAACTTCATCATCTCCTCAATTTCCGGAATGCCGCCAATCATCGATCCGGCAATCGACCTGCGACCATCAAGAAGTGTTCCTGCGTTCACCGCATAGGGTTTGCCAGGCAACCCGATCACCACGAGCGTTCCATCAGTATTGAGTAACTGCAGATAAGGATCAAGGTCTACTTCGGCTGATACGGTGTTCAATACCAGATCAAATTTCTTCTTCAGTTCTTTGTTCCATCCTTCAACGGATGTATCGACAAAAGAACGTGCACCCATAGCAAGCGCATCACCCCGCTTGCGAGCAGAGTGAGAAAGAACCGTTACATCCGCTCCAAGCGCTGCCGCAAACTTAACTCCCATATGACCAAGTCCGCCAAGTCCCATAACGGCAACGCGAGATGAAGCTCCAACTTTCCAATGTCGAATGGGGGAGTACAGGGTGATTCCGGCGCACAACAAAGGCGCAATACCTTTTATATCGAGAGAGGAAGGAATCGAAATTGCATAATCCTGATCGATGACAAATCGGTTGCAGTATCCACCTTGAGCGATCGTCTTCTTATCGCGCTCGTAGCCGTTATAGGTCCCGGTCATTCCTTCGTAGCAATACTGTTGTAAACCTTTCTTGCAGTTAGAACACGTCCTACATGAATCGATAAATACTCCAACACCAACTCGATCGCCCTTCTTAAAGCGTTTGACTTCGCTGCCCACATCCAAGACCGTGCCAACAATTTCGTGACCGGGAACCATCGGAAAAAGCGCTTCGCCCCATTCTTCGCGCGCCTGATGAATATCGGAATGGCAGATCCCCGCGTATGCAATATCTATGACGACATCCGTGTCGCGCATCTCTCTACGATCAAATTCGAAAGGGACAAGATCTTCTTTAGCGCGAAGCGCTGCATATCCTCGTGTTTTCATATTTTTCCTATCAATTAAATGGCAGTGGTTCACTCGACTGATGTGCCGCACCTGAACTCTTTGCCGTTACTTTCCGCATGTGATGACGTCGGCATAACACTTCATAAGCAATAGCGTCCTGTGAGTTGGTGTCACCCACAACAACTTGTTCGCCTTCGGTAACCATAACTCCGCCCACAGTTCGAGCATTGTGGGTTGCACGTTCCCCGCACCAGCAGAGCGCTTCTACTTGAAGATTGCTTACGCGGTCTGCAAGCTCCACGAGGCGGGCAGAGCCCGGGAAAAGTCGAGTTCTAAAATCGGTAAGAATTCCAAAGGCGAAAACGTCTATCCCAAGTCCATCGGCAACTCTTGCTAGTTGCTCAATCTGCTCTGAAGTATAGAACTGGGCTTCGTCGCAGATGACAAAATCAATTCTCTTGCCAGCCGATAATTGCTCGACAACAAACTTATGGAGATCCATATCTTCAGAGACTTCGATTGCTTCAGAAGTCAGACCTAATCGGGATGAGATCTTTCCAGAGCCCGCGCGATCCCGATTGGTAAAGAGAATTCCATCGCGACCTCGACTGTTGTGGTTATGGGCAGTTTGCAGCGCCAGAGTCGACTTGCCACTGTCCATCGTGCCGCAGTAATAGATGAGTTGAGCCATGATCAGGTTTGAAGCAGGGAGATGACCGATACGTCGGGGTGGGATTGAGCAATCACCGATCGACCGTTGAGAAATGTGATCTCAAGGAGAAAGAGGTGGGCAACGACATTTGCTTGGGTAATCTCAACAAGTTCGTGGCAGGCAAGTGCGGTTCCACCAGTTGCAAGAACATCATCGACAATTACGACGTTGTCGAAAGGTTTGAGCAGGTCTTTATGTAGTTCGAGGGCATCGAATCCGTATTCGAGCGCATATTCCTTGCGGTGCACATCGCGCGGTAGTTTTCCTGGTTTGCGAACCGTGACAAAGCCGATTTCCAATGCCTTTGCTAGCGCGCCTCCCAGAATAAAGCCGCGACTTTCAATGCCAACAATGGCATCCACGCCACGATTCAACTTCTTGATAGCTTTCACGAATTCGTCGATCACAACTCCGAAACCTTCGCCGTCAGCAAGAAGTGGAGTTATATCTTTGAAAAGAATTCCAGGCTTCGGATAGTCGGGCACATCTGTAATCAACGAGAGTGCGCGATCAAGAGTGGTTGCCACGTCGGTAGCCTAGTGATGCTTTGAAGAATGCATCGTTTGAATTTTCGATTGCTTAGGAAAATTGTTGTGTCCGAGAGGGGACTTGAACCCCTAATCCCTTGCGAGAACTAGCACCTCAAGCTAGCGCGTCTGCCAATTCCGCCACCCGGACAAGAGCGGGCATACTGTAGCCCATGAAACTCAACGATGCCCAACTCGCAGAACTTGAAGCAGATGTAGTCACCTTATGCCAAGAATTGATTCGAATCCCGAGCGTTAATTTTGGCGAGGGAAAAGGTGATGAGTCCGCAGTTGCCGAGTATGTCGTGGCCAAATTAGCGGAAGTTGGTATCGACGCAAAGATTTATGAAAGCGCTCCAAAGAGAGCGTCTGTCGTTGCTCGAATTGAAGGAACAGATTCTTCACGTCCTGGGCTGGTTGTTAATGGTCATATCGATGTTGTTCCAGCAAATGCCGCGGATTGGAGCGTCGACCCATTCTCTGGTCTGATTAAAGATGGATGCATTTGGGGACGCGGTGCAGTTGATATGAAAAATATGGATGCCATGATGCTCGCTGTCTTTCGCCTCTGGGCGCGTCATGGTTTTCGCCCCGAACGAACTATGGTGATTGTTTTCTTCGGCGACGAAGAGGCTGGCGGAATCTATGGATCGCGTTGGATGGCGGAGAAACATCCAGAAGTTTTTGCGGGTTGTTCAGAGACCATCTCTGAAGTTGGCGGTTTCTCGGTCACTCTCACTTCCGGTAAGCGGGTTTATCTCATCGAAACCTCACAAAAGGGAATCGAATGGATGAAACTGACGGCAGAAGGCGTAGCAAGTCACGGCTCTGTTATTAATAAGAATAATGCGGTTACTAAGTTGGCAGACGCCGTCGCGAAAGTTGGAAATTACACTTGGCCACAACGTCTTACGAAAACAAATGAGATCTTCTTTAAGAAGATTGCTGAAATCTCAGGAAAGCCCTATGACCCATCTAATCTCAAACCTTTACTGGATGAGGTAGGAACGATGGCGCGAATGATTGGCGCCACGCTGAACAACACTGCAAATCCCTCGATGCTTGAAGCTGGTTACAAAGCCAATGTCGTGCCCCAAACAGCGTCCGCGGTTGTCGATGGCCGAACCCTTCCTGGATTTGAAAAGGAGCTTCTCGACACCGTTCGTTCACTTGTTGGGCCTGATATCAAAGTTGAAAGTTTGGTTTCCGATATTCCCCTTGAAGTAGATTTCAATTCACCCCTCGTAGATAAAATGATTGCAGCCATTGAATCCCAGGATCCGGAAGCGATTGTTATCCCTTATTTGCTGAGCGGTGGTACTGATAATAAAGCTTTGGCAAAACTAGGAATTACCGGTTATGGATTTAGTCCTTTGAAGCTTCCAACGGATATCGACTTTACTGCGCTATTTCACGGAGTTGATGAGCGTGTTCCCATCGATTCGCTTCAATTTGGAGCACGTACGCTTCAGACATTCTTAGCGAGCGCTTAAACCTTTGTTGCCGAGGCATCATCGAGTGCCTCTCGTACCGGAGCCGGCAATACAAAGTTTTCTGATTGCAAAATCCCGCGAAGTTGGGCACCTGTCCGCGCCCCGACGATTGATGATGTGACATGAGCAGCATCGCGAACCCAGGAGAGCGCGACTTCCAACGGAGATAAACCAAGACCATCAGCAGCAACCATGACAGCATCAACAATTCTTTGTGCACTGTTGTTGAGATAAGGCTCGATAAAAGATGAGAAGTGTGGACTAGCGCCTCTGGAATCAGATGGCGTTCCATTTCGATATTTCCCTGTAAGTACGCCGCGAGCAAGTGGGGACCAGGCAAGGAATCCAATGTTCATAGCGTTACACGCAGGGAGTACTTCTCTTTCCGAATTACGGTTAAGAAGTGAGTATTCGTTTTGAGTGCTAATGATCGGAGACTTACCAAAAATAGGATTTTGAAGAGTCACACTTCGAGCGAGTTGCCAACCTCCAAAATTTGAAACTCCTACATGCCGCGCTTTCCCGGATTGCACCGCGAAATCCATAGCGGAGAGTGTCTCCTCGAGTGGTGTGTGATCGTCCCACCGGTGGATTTGCCAGAGATCTACATAATCAACGCCTAGGCGTGTGAGCGATCGATCCAGGTCGGCAAGGAGGGATGTTCGTGAGTTATCAATCTTCCGCTCGCCATTTCGAATCGCAATTCCCGCTTTCGTTGCTATGACAACGTCATCGCGATTGATCATTACACCGAGGAAACCACCTAGAACTCGTTCCGCATCACCATCGCCATAAATAGCGGCTGTATCAATGAAATTTCCGCCTGCGTCTAGAAAAGATCGAAGTTGGTCGGCCGCCTCATGCTCATCAGTGTCGCGACCCCACGTCATCGTTCCAAGACCGAGTCGAGAAATGCGAACCCCGCTTCGACCAAGCGTCCGAAGTTCCATGTAAAGACCTTAGCAAGACCGCTCAATAAAGGAGCGATAACCTTCCGATGTGACGACTCTGTATTTGCTTCGCCACGCTCATTCGATTGCTAATGAAAAAGGCATATTGGCTGGACGGTTAGAAGGCGTTCGGTTGAGTGATGAAGGGGAGCGACAAGCGAGAGAGTTGGCTGCGTATCTAGCGAAGATTCCCTTAACTCACATCTATTCGAGCCCGCTTGAGCGTTGTCTTCAAACGGTAGAAAGTTTTGCTCGCAGGAAAAAAGTGAGAGTGGTTTCCGAACCTGGAATTCAAGAGATGGATTATGGGAAATGGAGTGGCGAGAAACTTTCCTCCCTGTCAAAAAAACCGCTGTGGCGCACGATCAAGAAGAATCCCATGCGCGTCCGATTTCCTGAAGGTGAGAGTTTTCAAGAGGCGGCAGAACGTTTAGAAAAGGCGCTCATTCGGATTGCTAAAAAGCATCCTAAGAAGAAGGTTCTCTTAGTGACACACGGTGACATCATCAAGATGGCGATTCAGAAAACGCTACAAGGAGATATGAATAAGTTTCAAAGGATTGTTGTCGATCCGGCGTCGCTCACCGTTCTTGAATGGGATTCTAAGAATCGATTTCTCGTTAGCGCTAATCAGAAAATAGTGACGCAACGCAGGAAGCAGAAGAGTCTACGAAAGCGAGCAACATTAGGTGGCGGTAGCAATGTCTAGAAGTGTTTTTAATCTGAGCGATCCAGAGCGTTTCATCATTGGCACGATAGGTGCTCCAGGTGAGCGCGAGTTTTATCTACAAATTAAAAAAGCTGGCCAGAATTTCTCTTTCGCTCTTGAGAAATCCCAAGCCGCGGCACTCGCCGAGCGTTGCTCGGCCATTATTCGCGAAATCAGGGCCGGCGCAGGGGAGCCGCCTGTCGATCGCGCTCCTTTAGAAACCCCCGTCGAGAGTGAATTCACTATCGGCGTCATGTCATTGCTCTGGGAAGCAGAGAGCGAAAGATTCCTGCTCGAAGCGCAAGCAATCACTAATTCTCGGAGCGATGATGCTTTTGAGGAGATTGTTGAAGACTCAACTGAGGATGCTCCGCCCATTCTTAGAGCACGTTTCGATCTCGTCCTTGCTCGCGCATTTGTCATACGGACAGAGGAAGTTGTAGCGGCTGGACGGCCTCCATGCATTTTCTGTGGTGCGCCCATCAACGCTGATGGACATTTATGTCCTCGTGCTAATGGTTATCGAAGACAGGTATGAAGCCTTCACCTTCGCAGATTATTGACACTGGAGAACTTAACGTTGTCGGAAGACTCGTTGACGCTTCAAATGCCACTCTCTTCGCTAAAGCCACATTAACTCTGGATGCCGAGATAGAAGTCGTCTACAAACCGATCGCGGGAGAGAGACCATTATGGGATTTTCCGCATGGCAATCTGGCGCAGCGCGAGGTCGCAGCATTCAAAATATCTCAATGGGGAAAATTCAATTGTGTGCCGTATACGACCTTGAGAGAAGGCCCCTTTGGGTTAGGCGCGGTTCAAGAGTGGATAACTTCGGATGACTCGATAGACATCATCGAGTTAGCACAGAGTCAAGATGAGCGAATCCGAAATCTTGCCCTTTTTGACGTGGTCGTAAACAACACCGACCGGAAATTCGGGCATATCTTGCTGAACAGAGAAGGAATGATTCTCGGATGTGATCATGGCGTCACTTTCCACCAGGACTTTAAATTGAGAACAGTAATCTGGCAATTCGCTGGAAAATCATTAACCTCGCTGGAATTAGCGCAACTTCACGAGGTAAAGAACGAGATAGCAAAGGTTCACAATGAGGAAATTGGTCAGCTTCTTCATTCAGATGAAGTTGATGCGCTAGTCAAGCGAATTGATAGCCTTATTGAAAATCGAGAGTTTCCTCTTCCTTCTGAGGACTGGCCTGCTGTTCCTTGGCCACCGGTGTAACCGCGGGGAAATGTAGGCTTTCACCATGCACTCTTGGCCAAGGCCATATTTGCCACCTGCGCTGGACGTTATCACTCACCCAGATCTGACTTTGACCGATAGTTACTCAAAGAAGACGTATGTCGTAAGCGATGCAAACATTTCGATGTACGTGTGTGGAATTACTCCGTATGACGCAACCCATCTTGGACATGCAGCCACGTACGTCGTATTTGACCTCATCAATAGGTATTTGAAGGCCAGCGGAAAGGAGGTTCATTTCGTTGAAAATGTAACCGATATAGACGAGCCGTTGTTTGAGCGAGCAAAGCGCGACGGAATCCGATGGGAAGATTTAGGGAAATCTCAGGTTGAACTCTTTCAAGCCGATATGACAGAACTTCGAGTAATTCCACCTGCACCGTATCTTGGTGTTATTGAATCTATGCCGGCGATCATAAATGCCGTTGCGCGACTTGTTGATTCAGGTAAGACATATTCGCTCGCCGGTGATATCTACCTGGATTTAGCCCAAGATCCCTCGGCTCTGAGTAAATTGCCGATTGATATTGAGAGCGCCATTGAAATATTTTCTCAACGCGGTGGCGATCCTCAACGTGAGGGAAAGCGACACCCGTTGGATCCTCTTTTATGGTCCTGCCCAAAAAATGATGAACCATCGTGGGATGCGCCATTTGGAAAAGGACGACCAGGTTGGCATATTGAATGTGTCGCCATCGCTCTTAACAATCTTCCGAATGCTTCTCGCAGCTCCATAACAATCCAAGGCGGTGGATCTGATCTTATCTTTCCGCACCATTACATGACTGGTGTGCAAGCGCGCTGCCTCACCGGAGAAGAGTTCGCTGCAATATATCTTCACGGCGGCATGATTGGTCTCAATGGCGAAAAGATGAGTAAGAGTTTGGGTAATTTGGTCTTTGTTTCAAAACTCATATCTGAGGGAAAAGATCCCATGGCAATACGTCTTGCCCTCATCAATCGACATTACCGGAATGATGTGATGTGGAGCGATCAGCTCCTTACTCAAGCAGAATCTTTTCTCCGCAGAATTTCAGAGTCGCTAGCTAAGAGCGATGTAGCGCCAACAAAGCCCATCATTCAAGAGATGGTCAACGCGCTAGCAGATGATCTTGATGCACCACGTGTGTTGAGAGCCTTGGAGCAATGGTGCTCTGAAACCGAGTCTGGTTCTCACGGTGGAGAAGCAGGTGAGCTAGCGCGTGCCCTTGATCTTTATCTCGGGATTGCGATTTAAAACTCTGGATTTCTCCGAAGATAACGTTCGACTTCTCGCGCGATCGCATCGCCAGTCATTGTAGGGAAATCGCTTTCATCTTTACTTTTCTCAAGTTGCTTCACATATTCGCCAACTTCAAGATCTTCGGAAGCAAGTTGATCAACTTGTTTCTCCCATGACGATGATCGCTCAGGTAGATCGCCTTGGGCGATAGATATCTCTAGAAAATCCTCTAGTGCATTAACAAGAGCAAGTGAAGCCTTTGGGCATGGGGGAGTTGAAACATAGTGAGGGACGGATGCCCATAACGAAACAGCATCGATTCCACGCTTATATGTTGCATCTTGCAAGACTCCAATAATTCCGGTTGGACCTTCATACCGTGAGATTTCAACGCCGAGCCTTGACGCAACATCTGGATGAGCACCGCTACCTGTGACAACAATCGGTCGTGAGTGTGGACTATCAGCCAGTAGCGCTCCCAAGGTCACAACCATCGAAACTTCGTAATCATCGGCGAGGTCGAGTAATTCATCGCAAAAGGAACGCCAACGCATCGATGGTTCGATTCCTTTGACAATAAGAAAATCATGGGGGAGATGCGGTGTAGAAACTTCGTACACAGTCGTATTTGGCCAGACGATTTCGCGGACTACTTTCTCATCTACGCGAATGTGGGGACGATTAACTTGATAGTCGTAATAATCTTCAGAATCTAACTTCGCTACCCGGTGGTGACTCCATACGGTTAGCAAATGTTCAATAGCGCCGCTCGCCGATTCAGCCGCGTCATTCCAGCCTTCAAACGCCCCTATCAATATCGGCTTTCGTAATGCAAAGGCGCTCTCGAAGAGGTGCATGGTTACACCCTACGATAAAGTGACACTAGTGAGCGCGTTGAAAATTGATAATCCAGGCTCATTACGTACCGCCCTCTCTACCCGCGTTGTTATTGCCGACGGCGCGATGGGGACGATGATTCAGGCTGCCAACCCCACCTTAGAAGATTTTCAAGGCCACGAAGGCTGCAACGAAATATTGAACATCACACGACCGGAATTGATCGCTTCGATCCATCGAAAATACTTTGATGCCGGTGTTGATGCCGTAGAGACCAACACCTTCGGCGCAAACCTCGGAAACTTAAGCGAGTACGGAATCACCGAGCGCATTTATGAATTAGCCGTTGCTGGAGCAAAGATCGCTCGCTCCGTTGCAGATGAATACTCCGAGAAGAAATGGGTTCTCGGCTCCCTCGGTCCTGGAACCAAACTTCCAACGTTGGGACATGTGACGTATGAGATTCTCCGCGATGCCTATGAATCTGCATCTCAGGGATTAATAGATGGCGGCTCTGATGCATTACTCATCGAAACCACACAAGATCTTCTCCAGGCTAAAGCCGCAGTAAACGGAGCACGTGCTGCCATTACGAAAGCGGATCGAGACATTGTTCTTATCGCGCAAGTCACTGTTGAAACAACGGGAACCATGCTTCTCGGCAGCGAAATCGGTGCCGCGCTCAATGCTCTTTCAGCGCTTGATATAGATGTCATCGGCATGAATTGTGCAACCGGTCCAGCAGAAATGAGTGAACACTTACGTCAACTCAGTAAATCATCTCCAGTAATGATTTCGTGTATGCCCAACGCAGGCCTACCCGTCCTCAAAGATGGTGGTGCTTACTACCCACTATCTCCAGATGAACTGGCAGCCGCACTCGCCGAATACGTCGATAACTATAAATTGAATCTCATTGGCGGATGTTGTGGCACAACACCGTCACATCTTGCTGCAGTCGTCTCCACATTGAAAAACCGCTCATTGCAATCGAGAACTCCACAGTTAGAAGTTGGTGCGTCCTCTCTCTATCAATTCGTTCCATTTCGCCAGGATCAGACCTACATGGCGATTGGTGAGCGAACAAATGCAAACGGAAGCAGAGCTTTCCGCGACGCGCTTCTTGCTGAAGATTGGGAGAAATGCATTGAGATTGCGAAAGATCAGATCCGCGAAGGCGCTCATATGCTCGACCTATCCGTCGATTACGTGGGTCGCAATGGCGTAGCTGACATGCGAGAACTGTCGGCACGGCTTGCAACTTCTTCAACACTTCCTGTCGTTCTAGATTCCACAGAGCCTGACGTGCTCAAAGCAGGTCTTGAAAATCTCGGAGGTCGATCTGTCATCAATTCGGTCAACTATGAAGATGGTGATGGACCCAATTCTCGTTTTGCCCGAATCATGCCTCTTGTTAAGGAACACGGTGCTGCGGTTGTCGCATTAACGATTGATGAAGAAGGCCAAGCTCGAACTACGGAGTGGAAACTCAAAGTTGCTCGAAGGTTGATTAAGGACCTAACTCAGAATTGGGGAGTTGCGGTTTCGGACATCATGATTGATTGCCTTACTTTTCCGATTGCAACCGGACAAGAAGAGACACGGGGAGACGCCAAGGAAACCATTGAAGCAATTCGCACGTTGAAACGTGAATACCCAGATGTCCAAACAACGCTAGGCGTCAGTAACGTCTCATTTGGTCTAAATCCGGCTGCGCGAGTTGTTTTGAATTCTGCTTTTCTTTCTGAAGCAGTGAAGGCAGGTCTTGATTCGGCAATCGTTCATCCTTCAAAGATCACGCCAACGGCGCGAATTCCGGAGGAGCAACTCAAAGTCGCCCTGGATCTCATCTACGACCGCCGCGAATTTACGGGTGATGAATGTACGTATGACCCATTAGCGCGCTTTTTAGAACTATTTGAAGGCGTCGAACTCACATCATCAAAGTCTTCGCGTGCAGCTGAACTCGCGGCTCTTCCACTTACGGAGCGATTACAGCGTCGCATCATTGATGGTGAAAAGCAGGGGCTAGAAGCTGATCTTGATGAAGCTCGCTCTACGGGCATCGCCCCACTCTCGATTATCAACGACTATCTACTTTCAGGAATGAAGACGGTGGGAGAACTTTTTGGGCGCGGTGAAATGCAGCTCCCATTCGTTCTTCAGTCAGCAGAAGTAATGAAGCAAGCGGTTGCCTTACTTGAGCCCCACATGGAGAAATCCGAAAGCACCGATCGCGGTTCGATTCTTCTTGCGACCGTCAAAGGCGATGTTCACGATATCGGTAAGAATTTAGTCGACATCATTCTCTCCAATAACGGATATCGCACCGTGAACATTGGAATCAAGCAAACAATTAATCAGATTATTGATGCTGCAACTGAATCCAAAGTTGATGTTATTGGCATGAGTGGCCTCCTAGTGAAATCAACAGTAATAATGAAGGAGAACTTAGAGGAGTTAGAAAGTAGGGGGCTTGCCGATAAGTGGCCGATCTTGCTCGGGGGAGCGGCATTAACTCGAACCTTTGTCGAAGCTGACCTTGCTCCGAAGTTTGCCGGAACTGTGCGCTATGCGAAAGATGCCTTCGAGGGACTATCGCTGATGGATTCCATCATGGCGATCAAGAAGGGTGAGTCAGGAGTAACTCTTCCTCCTTTGAAGGAGAGACGTACAAAGCAAACCGTGGATACCGAAAGAGAGATTGATACTCGCCGAAGCGATGTCAGCAGCACGAATCAGGTTCCCAATCCACCTTTCTATGGTTCTAAAGTCATTAAAGGTGTTCAACTCAATGAATATTCATCTTTACTAGATGAGCGTGCGCTCTTCGTTGGTCAATGGGGAATGAAAGCAAACCGAGGTGAATATGAATCGATGGTAGAAAATGAGGGACGACCTCGACTGCGACAATTACTCAATGAATCCTTGTCATCAGGTTGGCTTAATGCTGCGGTTGTTTATGGTTATTTTCCCTGTTACAGCGAAGGGAATGACCTCGTCATTCTCCATCACGAAAAAGAGAGATTCGGTCAAGAGAGATTACGTTTCACTTTTCCTCGCCAACGCCGTGATCGAAGATTGTGCATAAGCGATTTTTTCCGGAGCAAGGATTCAGGTGAAATCGATGTCGTCGCTTTCCATATTGTCACGATGGGCCAATCAGTATCTGAAGCTACGGCAGAGCTATTCAACGCAAATAAGTATCGGGAGTACTTAGAGTTGCATGGACTGTCAGTTCAATTAACCGAGGCGCTTGCTGAATATTGGCATTCCCGAGTGCGACATGAACTGGGTTTTGCAAAGGAAGATGGCTCACAACTTCAAGAGATTCTTGACCAAGGTTATCGAGGATCTCGTTACAGTTTTGGCTATCCGGCCTGTCCAGATCTTGCCCAGCAGGTTGAACTCTGTTCGCTGCTAGACCCTGATCGGATTGGCGTCTCGCTATCAGAGGAATATCAATTACACCCTGAACAATCCACATCAGCAATTATCGTTCACCATCCCGAAGCGAAATACTTTAATGCCCAATAACAACACATATCCCTTTGAATCCGTTCTTTGGGATATGGATGGAACTTTGGTAGATACCGAACCGCTGTGGATCGATGAAGAGCGGCAGCTCATGCAATCGCTGGGATACGAGTGGGATGATGAAGACGCTCGATATTGCATCGGCGGTCCGATGAGTCGAGTTGATGAATACATGAGGGCAAAAACCAACTATGCGTTTGCTTCTTTTGAACTTACTGAAATTCTTATAGCGAGAATGGTGGAACGGTTGTCGCAACCGTTGAGGTTTTCTACGGGCGCCCTCGAACTTCTTGAGGATCTACACCGCAATTCGATACCGCTTGCACTTGTGAGCGCCAGCCCTCGTCCCATTGTCGACAGAGTTTTGAAAACAATTGATAGTGACTTTTTCACAACGACTATTTCCAATGATGATGTCCGTGAATCTAAACCAGCGCCCGAGGGATACATCAAAGCCGCCACGTTATTGGGCGCAGCCATCGAACGCTCATTAGTCATAGAAGATTCGATCACTGGGGTTCGCGCGGCCATGGATTCGGGCGCATGTGTTCTTGCGATTCCTCATCTTCTAGAGCTTCCCTCCGGTCCGAGAACTATTCAACGCCTCAGTCTTGAGGGTCTGACGTACAAGAACCTCCCCGAGATTTTCGAATCCATTCTCGCGAGATAATAATCAAATGCAGGTTATGGGAACCGGACCGTTCCGGGATGGCGATCGAGTACAACTTACCGACGAAAAAGGAAAGATGTATTCGTTCTTCCTTTCACACGGCGGACAATGGCATTCGCATAAAGGCTGGATTAATCACGACCAGATCATTGGAACAGATGAAGGCACCATCATTCTCTCTAGTAGTGGCTCTGCATATCAGGCACTTCGCCCTCTTTTACATGATTACCTTCTTTCGATGCCCAGAGGCGCAACGATCATTTATCCGAAGGATTCGGCTCTCATCATCGGATATGCAGATATCTTTCCTGGATCAAAGATTTTAGAGGCGGGCGCTGGTTCAGGCGCGCTGTCCATCAACTTACTTCGAGCAACGGGTAGCGCCGGTTTGCTTCATTCATTTGAAGAACGTCCAGAGTTTGCCGATATAGCTCGCGAAAGTGTTAAGAATTATTTCGGAGAAGTGCCGCCTCAATGGCGACTTGAGATAGGCAAAGTCCAGGAAGCAAAACTCGAACCAATTTATGATCGCGTTATCTTTGACATGTTGGCGCCGTGGGATTGTCTAGAGATTGCCGCTCGAGCACTCAAACCTGGGGGAGTTCTCTGTTGTTACGTTGCTACAACGACCCAACTTTCTAGAGTCGCTGAAGGAATTAAAGAGTCTGGAAATTTCACTGAACCCGAGTCGTTCGAAGCCCTGATTCGACCTTGGCATCATGAGGGATTAGCTGTGAGACCACAACACTCTATGAATGCCCACACAGGGTTCTTAACATTTACACGTAGGGTTGCGCCTGGTTCAAAACCGATTCGCAGACGACGACGCCCGTCAAAAGGGTCGCAAACCGAAGAGTGAAATATCCGATTCGTTAAGAGTTAACTGACGGCGATGAGATCGACAACAAAGATCAATGTCTCATTGGCCGCAAGCGGTCCGGAAGCAACGTCTCCATAACCTAGTGACGGTGGGATGACCAGAAGACGTCTTCCGCCAACCTTCATTCCTGGAATTCCTTGTTGCCAACCTTGAATGACCTGATTGAGTCCGAAGGTTGCAGGTTGTGATACCCAAGAAGATTCAACAACTTGACCTGTCGACCATGCCATCAAGACGTAATGGACTGTCAACGTTGATGTTGCAACAGCTTCGGCGCCATCACCAACAATTAAATCTTTTACTTGCAGATCTGACGGTGGTGTTCCAGTAGGCGCGGTTATGACCGGTTCAGCACCTTTATCACCAGCAACTTGAGGGAGATTGTCTTGTGCCACGGTGCTACCTCCTTGAGGGTTGGATGACGGCGCCCCGCCATCGGTTGTGCAGCTCGATAGAAGCGCAATAAGCGCGAGGACTGTCATTGGAAGTAGGAGGCGTTTTCTCATGACGGCACCTTACCAACCGCGAGCCACTAATCTCGCCTTATGTCGAGCGCCAAGACTGAACGCCTGATTAATTTAACTATGGCGTTACTCGCAAGTCGAAGATTCATGACGAAATCTGAGATTTTCAGACGCGTCGCTGGCTATAGCGGCAATCAAGAGACCAAAGAGCGAATGTTTGAGCGCGATAAGGATGATTTGCGTTCGCTAGGAATCGAGATTGAAGTTGGCGGCCATGATCCACTTTTTGAAGATGAGCCGGGATACCGGATAACGCCAGAGGCATATCAACTTCCGGCCTCTCAATTTAATGCGCATGAATTGGGGTTAATCGCGACGGCACTTGGATTATGGCGCGAAAGTGAATTCGAAGACACATCGCATTCAGTTTCCCGAAGGTTCCAATCTATTGGAGTTACGCCGCAAGAGCCCGAAGGTTTAACTTTGGGTGAAGTATCGATTGATGAAACAGGATTAGTAGAGATCGCGGATGCCTTAGCAGACCGGCAAGGAATTCGATTCGAATATAGAAAATCCGGTTCGCAGGATGCTGAGATGCGTCGCGTGAATCCGATGGGATTAAGCGCTTGGAAGGGCTCCTGGTACCTCGTAGCCGAGGATCTCGAACGTGGCGACATTCGAGCTTTCAAATTGTCGAGATTTGTTAGCGGAATTGAACGCATCGGAAAGATAGCAAATTATGAAATTCCTGAAGATTTCGACGTTCGCGATTATCTCATCATGTTTTCGCGAGGTGAGCTAAATGCCGTTATCGATGTTCGCAAAAACCAAGGCGGTGCGTTACGAAGTCAAGCAATCACTGTCGAGCATCAGGATGAAGAGTGGGACCGATTAACAGTCCAGTTCAACGACGAGACCGAGTTTCTCCGTGAAATTCTCTGGCTGACTGATGCGGCAAAAATAGTAGAGCCAGAATCTCTCCGCATAAAAGTTGTGAGCGCACTTACGACGTTGGAGGCTCGATATGTCTGAGAGTGCAGCAACGCGAGCGCTACGTTTGCTTGATTTGGTTCCGTATCTCAATTCACATCCAGGAGTCAGCGTTGCCGAAATCGCTGAGGAATTCGCAATCTCTCGTGCCGATGTCATCAAAGACCTCAATCTAATTTTCTTATGTGGATTGCCGGGCTACACGCCTTTAGAGTTGATTGATATCTCATTCGACGAGGAGAGCGTCAACCTTCATGACCCACAGAATTTAGGTACGCCTCGTCGACTGACAGAGAGCGAAGCACTCTCTTTAAGAATTGCGCTCCAAGCGCTAGCAGAGCTTCTGCCTGCCAATCATAAAGATCGAACTATCATCAGTAATCTCACCGCAAAGATTCGCTCGATTTTCCAATCACGTATACCCGACGGCGCACTAACGTATTCGTCAGATCGGCAGCGATTAACAATTAACAATATTTCCCAAGCCATTTCAAAGAACAAGCAGATATCTATCGTTTACTACAACAAATCTAAAGATGAATCGAAGACTAGGGATATCGATCCGTTTAGATTGATTGTTGAGGAAAAGCGCGTATTGCTTCATGCATGGTGTCATCTATCTGGTGGATTACGAAGTTTTGATACTGCGAATATCGAAAGTTTAGAAATTCTCGATCGTCCTCGAATGACATCAACTGAAGAGAAGGAATCTGGCTCAAAGATGGCAACTGTGCGATGGATTAACTCCCAACGCTCCTTCGCAGAGCGGTATCCCTCGATCGCACGTCCGGGGGAACCCACGAGTGATTTTGACTTTTTTCAAGAAGAGTGGCTCATCAGAAGCGCCATCAGTTACTTCGATGAAATAGAAGTCTTAGAACCGGCAGATATTCGCAGCGTGGTAGCCGAGAGGTGTAAACGCGCTTTAGAACTTTATTCTTCTCACTAGTTCCGCCCGGTAATGACCTGCGTGGTAGCGTAGGCCGTCCTCATCTGGAAAGGCGACATTATGTTTCTGCGCGAACCTTCACACTGGCTCCTCCTTATCTTGGTCGTAGTTCTGCTCTTCGGTGCAAAGCGCCTCCCAGACTCGGCCCGAGCACTTGGCCGTTCATTACGTATTTTTAAGAGCGAAGTAAAAGAATTGAATAAGGACGAGAAGAAGGCAGACGAAGAGGGAAAGAGCTCAAACTAGGCTCTCGATATCTTCGCGAATAAGCGGAGGATCTATGTCATCCCATGATGGGGCGGTCATGCCTCTTCTTGACCATCTCCGCGAATTTCGAAAGCGGATCATCCGTGCAGCACTCTCAATTCTCGTTTTTGCAGGATTGGGTTGGGCTTACTACAACCAAATAATCACAACTCTTGCGAGTCCTGTCTGTGATTTGAAAGCAGCGCAGGCCAACCAAGCAACGAATTGCGGTGCGCTTTATATCTCAGGAGTCCTTGGTCCGCTCAATCTTCAGATCAAAGTTTCACTTCTTGTTGGCGTCATCATTGCAGCTCCTTTCTGGCTCTATCAATTATGGGCATTTATTGCGCCAGCGCTTCACCGACGGGAGCGACGGAATTCAATTCTCTTCATCGTCGCAGCGACTCCATTCTTCGCAGCAGGGGCAATACTTGCTTATCTCGTTCTCCCGCTAGCCATCAAAGTACTTTTCGGATTCACTCCGGAATCCCTCAACAACTTAGTTAAGTTTGACGATTACCTAGATTTCGTTCTTCGATTGATTCTCATTTTTGGAATCGCATTTGAATTGCCAGTATTTCTTGTATCACTTAATCTCATCGGAGTACTCAGCGGGAAATCAATCTTGAGACCATGGCGCTTCGCAGTCTTTGGAATAACCCTCTTTGTTGCCTCGTTCTCACCAACCGCCGATCCGCTTTCCATGGCCGCACTTGCAGTCCCGTTGACGCTTCTCTATTTCGCCGCCGGTGGGATTGCACTCCTTGTCGATAAACGTCGAGCGCGAGCAGCAGCGAAGTATTCTGACGATGAAGCATCGGAAGTAGAGGGCGCTCAACCTATTGATAGCCCGGGCGAAGAACACTGATGTGGCTTTTGCTCATCAACCCAACTTCGGGTGGAGGAAGGGGAGCGAAAGTTGGCGCGGAAGTTGCCCGTTACCTCGTAAGTAATTCAATTCAGTACAGCGATATCTCTGGTTCCAGCTTTGAAAGCGCTCGAACTAATCTTCGAGAATCACTTTCCACAACTGTCAACGGCGTCATCGCTGTCGGTGGCGATGGCATGGTTCATCTCGTTATTCAAGAACTTGCGGAGAAAAAAGTGCCTTTGCTGCTCATTCCCGCGGGGACTGGCAACGACTTCGCACGCGTTCTTCATTTGCCGCTGGATAACCCGACTATGGTTCTTGAGAAAGCACTGAGTTCGGCACCGACGCATGTAGATCTCGGCCGCGTGAATGGAACTTTCTTTGCCGAGGTCCTTAGTACCGGCTTTGATTCGATTGTCAATGAACGAGCGAATCGAATGGTTCGCATTACTGGAAAGAGCAAGTACTACATTTCCATGCTTCTTGAGTTACCGCTCTTCAAGCCAAAGAGCTATAAGTTCCGAATGGATGGATCAGATTTTGAGTGCAAGGCGATGTTAATTGCAGTGGGCAACGGGAGTAGTTATGGAGGAGGCATGAAGGTTTGCCCGACAGCAAATATGAGTGATGGTGAATT
>RHAU01000021.1 GCA_010032125.1 Actinomycetota bacterium
CTAGCTCAGTGGTAGAGCATCCGCCTTGTAAGCGGAAGGTCGTCAGTTCAATCCTGACGGGGGGCTCCAGGCCATCCAAACCACGGTATTCGAAGTTTGGTTACCAGTTATTAACCGAAAACAACCTTACGTTTCAACAGAGAGCGCTTGAGTAATCTCGTGGTCCAGTTCAAGAATTTTTCGCGATCCCGAAGAGCTTTGCTAAAAATTCTGACTTCGGTTGCTCTTCTTACATTTACAGATCGCGCATGGGGAGCGACTCGACCGCCGATCGCTTGTACTCGATTGGGTCAAAAGGTTATTTATCGCGGTAAAAAGTACACGTGTATCAAAGTGAATAAGAAATTAGTTTGGGATAAAGGCGTTCCATTGCCCATCGCAAGTTCAAAACCCAGTACGCCACCTTCCGCGACCGCCACACCCACGTCTTCACTTACCAACACTCCCAAAGAATCTCCAGGCGCTCACTCTAATTCACCGTCCGCACCTCCATCAAAGACGAGAATATTCTTCGCAAAATCAACCGACATTCCTAGTTTTGGAACCGTAGTAATCAACGGCAAGGATCAACTTGAGCGACCTCTTAGCGTTGCGTTCACTCGGTTTGGTTCCACTTTGATTGCGTTAGAAGCTTTCTGCACACACGCCGGATGTATTGTGCGTCCTAACGGCAAAGAACTTACATGTCCCTGTCACTACTCGGTTTTCGATCCAGAAAGTGGCAAGCCCGGTAATCCCTCTCAGCAAGGCGCGTACCCGTTAACTCGGCTAGATGTTGTAGAAGAGGGTGGAGCAATTTATTTATGGGTTTAAAGAATTTAAATTACACCAGGAGTTAAATCCTCGTTCACTAAAAATACGGTGATTGCTCAATTGACTTCTCTTAGATTGCACTGTTGGAGAAACCCAACGTTTCCGTTTCCACTAAGAGAAAGTAACTCCGATATTTATGGCAAAACGACGAGTTCTGCTCGCTTCAACGGTTGCATCCCTCTTTGCAATCCAGTCTGCGAGCTCATTTGCAGCCAACTTAGCTCCGACTTACATGCTTCCCTCATCCAGCTCCGTCGCTTTAAAAGTTCTGGCGACAGCAGGTGACAACTTTGCTGGCACCGTCATCAAGGGAATTCCCGACGGTATGGGTGCGCATATGAATGGGAATCAGATGACAGTTCTCTCTGTTTTTGAGCACTCAACTGCAAACACATTTGTTAAGACTGGTGAATCAGGCTCCAAACCTTGGGGAGCTTCCATAACACGATTTAGTTTTAGTCCTCGCCTGAAGGCCTTTACCCAGGCAGACAATAACTTCATAACCTCCATTAACTTCTGGAATTACTCACAAGGAAAGTGGGTTAGCGATCCAACTAATTCCGGACCCGCAGGTTCTCCCACGGGAACTTTTGGATGGGGAATCAATCGTTTCTGCTCTGCAAATATGGCCCCAGCTGGAACTTTCCTTTATAAAGACGGTGGCACGACTCTCGGTTACGAAGGTGCGCTCTTCTTCTCAGGTGAAGAAGCCGGCGACGCTTCACGAGCCTTTGCCTTTGAGATGGATGGTACGGGTTATCAATTCCCACGAATAGGAATGGCCTCTTGGGAAAACCTGATAACAAATCTAAAGCCTGGAAAAAATACGGTTGTTCTTGGAAATGAAGATGGCTCAGCAACAAATAGCCATCTACATATGTATGTTGGAACAAAGACTTCAACAGGTAATGCTTTCGAGAAAGCAGGCCTCAACAATGGAAAGTTGTATGTTCTCAACGTCCCGGCTGCGGCGACAGATAACGTATTCAGAACCACCATTGGAAAGAACAAGTCAACTTCAGCAACCTTCAAAGAAGTAAACTGGAATCAAACCGTCTCAGACTTCGACAAATCCGTTACCGAAGCGGGTACTGAGTTCGCGAGAATCGAAGATGGCGAATGGGATCCAAACAATCCAAACGTCTTCTACTTCCTAACTACAGAATCTAATAAGGATCCAGTAGCGACCGCTCCAAATCCCGCAACGCCGTCAGTTTCGCGTGATGGTGGAGCTCTTTGGAGATTGACATTCAAGGATGCGCAAAATCCACTCCTAGGCGCGGATCTTGAAATGCTCCTCAATGGCGGAGAAAACGTCTACATGTCGAAGCCAGACAACTTGGCAATTACCAAGAACGGTGTTGTCATGATTCAAGAAGATCCAGGTAACAACGATCACGTCTCTCGCATTCTTGCCTACCGAATTAAGGATGCAAAGATTGCGACAGTCGCGGCTTTCGACACTGGTTACTTTGCTAAGGGCGCGGCAAGACTGATGACTACTGACGAAGAATCAAGTGGAATCATCGACGTGACAAGCATGATGGCGAGAAAAGGAGATACCAACACCTACTTCTTGCTTAACGCCCAAGTTCACACGAATGGCGTCATTTCTGCCCGTCCTGACCTGGCCTCTAGGTCGACAGCCACAAAAACCAGATTGAACAATGTTGCAGTAGAAGGTGGACAGTTCTATCTGATGACAGTGAGTGATTGGGAATCCGTCTTCTCCAAGTAAAGATGCATTCCTAATTCAGGGCCACGAACGTGACCGCTGCGAAATCGAGGGTTCGCAGCGGTCACGGCGTTTTGGACGGATTTTCTATTTATGAAGCAAACTTGAGATGAGTTTCCAATTCGATGGGATCTAAAACGGGCGTAATCTCAATCTCTCCATACGCATCTTTTGCAATTGCTTTTCGCTCAGTAATGTATTTTGCACTTCCGTGTTCTAAGAGATGTTCAAATCTTTCCTGAGTCTTGATGTACTTATCCAATGTCTTGAAGTTTCGTGAATCGCTAAAAATAACTTCTCCCTTTGCTTCGGGAAGCTCATTATGAGGAAAAATCGCGCGAAAAATCAAAGCCGCGAGTCGTAACGTTCCATTCACAATTCTTCGAATATAAAACTCTGACCCACGTAAAGTTGCAGCGAACGCGATGAAGCGTTGATACTGAACTCTTTTGTTGACTAGCGTTGAATACTTTTCGTTAGTTAGAATGATGATGAGATCGGCAATTTCTCTAGCCCCATTGAAGAAAGGCACTTGTTTGCATCGGGCGACAATTTGCTGACGCAAAAGTGGAAATTGTAGTTTGGCGGTCTGGTGCTCGATATCTTCCAGAGAATCATTATTCGCGTAAAGAGAAAAGCCATGATTGGCGCACCATTGCGCACGCGTCTTTTGGTCATCTGTCCCGCGGTTATTTGCAATGAAAAGTGTTGGAACCGCAGCCGGGATCACCTCGTGGACGCTGTTGTAACCAGCGGCGCAGACTGCGGCATCGAAGGCATGAAGAAGATCCGCCAGCGGAAAATGTCGGATGACCTGGACGTTCATATGCGAAGGAGCAAGTGATTTACCGTTTTCATCAATGGGTTTTCGTGGCATAACAATTTGAACATCTTTCCAATTACTAAGACCTCTAAAAATCGCAGAAGCACGTGCATCCAAATCAGAGTTACCGACTCCCATTTGTACGAGTACTGCTGGTTTGTCTAGGTCAAGATTTAGAGCTTTTCTCGCTTCTTCGCGACTTAGCGCTCTCTGAGAATCGTAAAGCGTGACGGGTTTCATCAAAAGAGATTCCTGACGAGTTTTTGTTGGCCCGAGGTCGGCATCTCGAGCAATATCCCCGGGTTCGATTACGTAATCCATAAGTTTTGATTGAAGACCTAGCACCACGCCTTGAGGTTTCTTCTGCCACATACCGCGCCGAATCCAGATTAAATTTACATGGGGTCGAGCAAGTTTTGCAG
The DNA here is from genome assembly GCA_010032125.1 of Actinomycetota bacterium. Classification (GTDB taxonomy): domain Bacteria; phylum Actinomycetota; class Actinomycetes; order Nanopelagicales; family Nanopelagicaceae; genus MAG-120802. The sequence continues at coordinate 3,794 of RHAU01000021.1, forward strand.
CAATTATTCCGGGATAAGGAACAACCCCATCGAAAGTGATAACCCGCGCATTTGTTTCGTCGATCAAAGCTACAAGGCGATTCTTCAAGTAACGGTCCCATTTTTTTCGCGGCATCAAACCCTTGTCTCGGCTAGGAACGTACTCGCATTCGAGATTAAGAGCCTTTGCAACTTCTACAACTGAATACGCCATCGAAAAAATTATCGGCCGTGCCGAGCTCTTAAGTTCGCGCGCAATTGCACTAGCTCTGATGAGGTGACCCGCGCCAACACCATTGCTCGTAACCATGATGACGGATGAAAAGGCCATAACGACGAAGTTAAACTCTCTGCCTAAATTTCGAGTTGACCTAAAGTGAACGACATTTGAACTAAATCGGAGAACGGATATGAAATCCGCAATTCAGCAATACCATGGTCGCTGTTTACCTAATGTTCATCTAGGTTAATAACCATTCTCAGTCATGGCTCTGCAACCCCTGGTGGAACCTCGCGATTTAGTAGATCGCGAACTCAGTTGGCTTGACTTCAATTCACGGGTGTTGAATCTAGCTGAAGATGAGAACTTACCTCTGCTTGAGAGAGTTCGGTTTCTATCAATTTTCTCTTCGAATCTCGACGATTTTTTCATGATTCGCGTAGCTTCGGTCAAACTCAAATTGGAATCCGGCGCAACTTTCACAAACGCCGCCGGTTACTCACCCCAATCACTGCTTGAGGAAATCGTTACTAAAGTTCATATGCTCATTGATCGACAGAGCAAGTGCTTACACACATCAATAATTCCGGCGTTGCAACGGCAAGAAATCCATCTAGTACATTGGAATCAACTAGTAGAAGCAGAACGCTCCTACATAAAGGAGATTTTTGATGCGCAGATTTTTCCAGTCCTAACTCCACTTGCAGTAGATCCTTCACATCCGTTCCCCTATATATCTGGGCTCTCATTAAGTCTGGCAGTAATCGTTAAACATCCGGAAACAAAAGAGGAGTATTTCGCTCGAGTTAAAGTTCCTAATGTATTGCCTAGATTTATTCCAACACACAAATATCTAAGGAATCGATTCATTCCATTAGAGGAAATCATCGCTGCTCATCTGGGCGAACTATTTCCTGGAATGATTATTGAAGATTATTACACTTTTAGATTAACTAGGAATGAAGACTTAGATCTGGAAGAAGAAGATAGTGAAAATATTTTAGAAACAATGGAGCAAGAGTTGCTTCGAAGAAAATTTGGCCCGCCAGTCAGACTTGAAGTTGAATCAGACATCAAATCAGTTCTCTTAGAAAGATTAATTTCAGAACTTGAAATTTCTCCACGCGAAGTCATTAAGTATCAAGGCCCGTTAGATCTGACGGGATTAAATGTCATTGCAGATTTAGAGCGCCCTGAATTGCGATATACCTCCCACCGATCGCAATTACCGCGAGAATTAAAGGATTCCGAAGAACTGGATTCCGATGAATTCTTTGAGTTAATTAGTAGGGAAGAGATACTTTTGCATCATCCTTATGAATCATTCTCATCTTCAGTTGTTCGATTCATCGAAACTGCTGCATTGGATCCGAGAGTCCTGGCAATAAAACAGACTTTGTATCGAACTTCGGGAGATTCTCCGATTATGGAAGCGCTCATTGAAGCTGCTCAGTCAGGAAAACAAGTACTTGCGGTTGTGGAGATTCGGGCGAGATTCGACGAGATGGCAAATGTGCGTTGGGCTCGCAAATTGGAGGAAGCAGGGGTTCATGTCGTATATGGACTCATGGGACTTAAGACTCATGCCAAACTTTCTTTAGTTGTCCGTTCTGAAGCCGACGGAATAAAACGTTATTGCCATGTGGGAACCGGAAACTACAATCCAAAAACTGCTCGTGCCTACGAAGACCTTGGTCTCTTGAGTTCAGATCCTGAACTCTGTGATGATTTATCACGACTCTTTAACCAGTTATCGGGATTTGTTAGCAATATCGGTTTTAGCAGATTAATAGTTGCTCCAAGATCTTTAAGGAGCGAATTACTAAAAAAGATTGAGCGTGAAATTACAAATGCAAATCTTGGTAAACCTGCAAAAATACGCTTTAAGCTCAACTCCATTTTGGACGAGGTTTTTGTAGATGCGCTCTATCGCGCCTCGCGAGCCGGTGTAGAAATAGATTTGACTGTAAGAGGAATCTGCGCGTTGAAGCCGGGAAGAAAAAGTATTTCTGAGAATATCAAGGTCCGATCCATACTTGGACGTTTTCTCGAACATTCTCGTGTCTACCACTTTCACAATGATGGAAATGATGAATTTTGGATTGGCAGTGCAGATTTAATGAATCGCAATTTGGATCGCAGGATTGAGACACTGCTAAGAATTGACCATCCGAAGCATAAATCGCGAATTTCCGAGCTCTTAGACCTCTACTCGCGCTCTGAAATCGCTCGTTGGGAAATGCTCGAGGATGGAAGTTGGATTAGAAAAAACGGAGAAGAGTTTGTTGACTTGCAAGAGAAACTTATTGAGGTGATGCATGGAAGAAAGTAATGTAATCCTTGCAGGCGGAGCAGTCGTGTGGCGTAGAAATGAAGATGACCTCATCGAAATCGCTCTTGTACATCGTGTGAAATATGACGATTGGTCCTTACCCAAAGGGAAAGTAGAAAGTCAAGAATCTGTCATTGCGTGCGCATTTCGAGAAGTCATGGAAGAAACGGGTTTCTCAGTGCGCTTTGGACCTTGTCTCGGAACTCACTCGTATTCGGTCGAAAATGCAACGAAGAAAGTAACATACTGGTCAGCGAAGTTTCTTAAAGAAATTGGTGTGCCTAATCCTCAGGAAGTAGATCAGATTCGGTGGATTACTCTAGATCAGGTTGATTCCGTGGTTACGAGAGTTTTAGATCGTGAAGTAATCCGTCAATTCAGAAATTTCGATCCGGATTCAAAGGCGCTGATCCTGATGAGACATGCGCAAGCATTGGATCGAAATGACTGGAGTGGAGAAGATTGTGATCGACCACTTAATACTTATGGGGAGCGCCAAGCTAAAAGAGTCCTCTTGAATTTTCAGTCTTTTGAAATTGAGGAGATTCATTCATCAAGTGCCGTACGTTGCTATGAGAGTGTTTCGCCTATGGCACGAGCGCTAAACATTGGTTTTTTCTTTACTGACAGCCTCTCCGAAGATGTATACATGAAAGATAAGGAACGCCCATTTAAATACATCCAACGACTCTTGATGAATGACTACTCGACGCTTGTTTGCAGCCACAATCCAATTATTCCTAGAGCTATATCGAGTTTCGTTGATAAGTTTGGAGTTGAGATTTCTGATACAAAACTGGAACCAGGTGATGCCTGGATTGTTCATCATATAGACCGTGAAGTTATAGCGGTGGACTATTTGCCAGCACCTAAAGTTTAAGATCCCATCCAATCGAGATACTTCAACACTATTCCTTCACGCAAAGCCCACGGACAGATATGTAACTCCGGTATTTCCAAATTCCTCATAACGCTCTCGGCAACGAATGCACCGGCGACAATTTGCCGAGATCGAGTGGATGAAACGCCGGGCAGCTCGCTCCTTTCTTTATTACTCATTTCAGCGAGTTTTGGCGTTATCTTTCTCAGCGCATCGAGTGTGAGACTTTTCCCATCGCCTTCTATCCAATCACCACATAGACGAGCAAGTGTTCGCAAAGTCTTACTAGTAGCAATTGCGCGGTCAGTTTTCTGATGTTGCATCATTGTTGGCAAAACTTCGGCAATTTTTGATTCAATGTAATCTCGTAGATTTCTTATCGACTTCTTGGAGTAGGGGTCATCTTCAAGGTGACTCTTTGTCAGGCGTGATGCTCCTAGTGGGAGTGATAGAGCAATATCTGGAACTTCATTAACACCAACTGCCATTTCAAGAGAACCGCCACCAATATCGACCATCAGCAATCGACCACTCGACCAGCCAAACCATCGTCGCGCAGCCAAGAAAGTGATTCTTGCTTCTTCGTCTCCACTCAATACCTGAAGGTCAATTTCAAATTCTGAATTTATGGATGAGATAATTTCATTTCCATTTCGCGCCTCACGCAAGGCAGAAGTGGCAAAGGGTAGAAGCTCTTCAGTCTTAGCTTTTGTAGATTCAACTAAAGATTTTCTGATTGATTGACGTAAAATCTTGATTCCCTCATCGGAAATATCTCCATTCTGTTGGAGATACTCGGTAAGTCTGACTTCAATTTTGAAATTGAAACTCGGATTGGGACGAGCTCCTGGTGAGGCATCCATCACCTGAAGATGAACGGTATTTGAACCAACATCTAGAACCCCAAGGCGCACTCGGTAAAGATACTTCAAGTGCAAGTCAGAGATAAGATGAAATCAATGAGATTTAGCTTATTGATACTTATTGTGACTTTGTCTATCACGGGCTGCTCCAACACCTCTACAAACAATTCAAATAACCACATGA
>RHAU01000201.1 GCA_010032125.1 Actinomycetota bacterium
AAGAGAACTAGCTGATGAAATTGAGCGCGGAATAAATGAATATGCCGTTATTGATGGAATCTACGCGTACGAAGTCGACGGACTTGGAAACTCACTTTTCATGGATGATGCAAATGTCCCGTCTCTTCTCAGTCTTCCTTATCTTGAAGTTCTCGATTGCAATGACCCGATCTATGTGAAAACTCGTGAATTCATTCTCTCCCCCAACAATCCTTACTTTTTCTCGGGAACGAAAGCCCGTGGAATTGGTTCACAGCACACGCCAGAGAAGCACGTGTGGCCAATTTCAATCGCCATTGCTGCATTAACTTCGGTCAATTCCGAAGATAGAAGCAGAGCTGTGGATTTACTTGAATCAACCGATGCGGGTACCGGTTTCATGCATGAGTCATTTAATGTCAATGACGAATCTGTTTTTACGCGAGAGTGGTTCTCTTGGTCCGATATGACTTATGTTGACTTAGTTTTATCGAGCGTTAATTACCACGCCTAGATTTTTACTGCCTGCAGAGAGATAAAGTGGTCAGGCACCTTGTCAAAAGGCGCGTCGTGAAACTTAATTTCTTCTCGATGATTTTTCCAAGAATAGGATGAGTCCAAAAGTGTCTCAAGAAAGACCCGTGCTTCAATTTCGGCTACATGGTTTCCGAGGCACGTATGTGGCCCAAATCCAAAACTTAAATGAGGGTTTCTAGGCCGTTCAAGATTTATCTCAAATGGCTTTTCAAAAACGCTCTCGTCAAAGTTGCCTGAAATAAAACTCATCCCTACGTATCTGTCTTCAGGCAGTTCTGTCGCGCCGGTTTCTGGCACGGTGGTTCTATTCATCTGGGGTAATGGCGTTAAGAAACGTAAAAATTCTTGAATAGACGATCCAAGTAACTCTCTATTAGCGCGAAGTTTCTCTAAATCAGCGGAAGAACGTCCAAAATGCCAGATGATTCCGGTAAATAATTTGACGACGGTGTCACGTCCCCCGGCGAGAAGAACTCCGGCAATCCCACGAAACTCAGTCGCTGTGATCTGCTTGCCTTGAATCTCTAAATAGGCGATTTCACTCCATATATCTTGAGACGAACGTCCGAGAGCTTCTTGGTATACCCGGTCTAGATAGCGATGAAGTACTGCACCATCTCGCCTATCCGATTCTGCGGTCCAAACATCAGGCCC
>RHAU01000202.1 GCA_010032125.1 Actinomycetota bacterium
TATTCGCTCTCCATTCTTCTCGCAAATCTCCTTGGAGTTGCCCTCGCCGGTGTAATTGCACTGCGCAGTAACCAGAGCGAATCTCGCACGCTTTTCTTGATTCCAGGATTCTGTGGTGGATTAACGACATTTTCATCCGTTGCCGTTATCCACGCTGAAAATTCAGCGCTGATTGGAATTGGCTATTTTTATGGGACGGTTGTACTGAGCATGGCATTGCTCTTTCTTATTGCGCCAAAGGTGAAGCAATGAGACTCGCACTCTTTCTCCTTGGTGCCGGTATTGGTTCCGGTACACGATTTGTCATTGTTCATTACTTCCGAGAATTACATCGCTTCCCTACAGGAGTTCTTGTAGTGAATGTCTGTGGTTCCTTTCTCTTAGGTCTCATCGCTGCTGATAAGTCGGAAATCGCGTATGGCTTGATGGGATTTTGTGGCGCCCTCACAACCTGGTCTGCTTTCGCACTCGACCTTTTCGAGTCGCTGCGCAACAGAGCAAGCAAGACATTTCTCTTAAATCTCTTACTTAATTATGGAATCGGTATTGCAGCTGCCCTTACTGGAATCTGGATTGCGGGATAATCTGACCGTGAGTGCCAACAATCAGATGCCCTGTGATTTCTGTGGCAAGCCATACGATCCAGTTGCTACGCGCTGGCTCTGTCCGAATTGTCATATGAAAACAAATTGTTGTGATGGCGCTCCATGTCCTGTCCCATCAATAGAAGTTGCTCAAGACCGCGCAGTATGAAGAAAGTCCTCGCACTTACACTCACTTCAATCCTCTTCCTCTCTAGCTGCGGTGATGCTGAAAAAGGCCCAACACTTTTTGTTCCTTCGTTTTGCGAGAAGACAAAGATTCTCGCGTCACTTCCAGAAAGCATCCCCAATCCGAAATTCATCAATACCCCTTGGGAACCTGCCGAAGGTACTGATCTCTTTGAAGCGTTAGCAGCCGGAGGCATCGCTTGCAGTTTCGGTCTCCAAGAAGCTGAAATCGGCGCCACCGTTTTTTGGGCGAATGATGATGGTTATTTATTTAACGAGAGAGCCACTCAGTGGGTCAAAGATGGTCAGCAATCAGTTGATATTCCGGACTTTGACGAAGAGGCTGCCTACGCGCTTACTGAAACAAAAGATGGTTCCACAGAGAAACATGTATGGGCAG
>RHAU01000203.1 GCA_010032125.1 Actinomycetota bacterium
CGAAGTGACCGGTCGCAGCGAAAGCGGCGTGGTGATGTCAGTTCGCCATAAAGAACTACCTATCGAAGGCGTTCAATTTCATCCTGAATCTGTTCTTACTGAACATGGTTATCAAATGTTGGGTAATTGGTTAGTGCAATGTGGTGATCGTGATGCCCGAAAACGCTCTGAAGGAATGTCCCCGCTGCTTCATGGTTAAGCAGGTTTGGTGTTCACGGTAATGGTTACCGATGAACCTATTGTCTTTGTTTCACCGGCAGCAGGCGCTTGGGCAAGCACTATTCCTAGTTGCTGATTAGCATCATAGGCTTCGACGATTTTCACTAAGAAACCTGCTTGAGTAAGAATGGTCTTGGCTTCGATATCGCTTTTTCCAACAAGTGATGGAACCTGAACATTTCCGCTGGCAATCTCAAGAGTGACGCCAGTACCAGCATCGATTGTTGTTCCCGGCTCTGGATCGACCTTAAGGACAATGCCTGGCTCTTGTTCTGAATCAACCGGAATTGTTCGACTTACTCGAAGACCTGCGGCAGCGAGTAATGCCCGCACTTCTTCCAAAGGTTTACCGACAAGACCGATGGGGACAGTTGCATCGCCAGGTCCATCAGAAAGAGTGAGTGTTACTGCAGAACCTTGAGTAACTCTCGACGTTGCAAGCGGTAATTGATTTGCAACTCGGTCTCGCGGAATTCGCGCATCGGGAGCGCGTTGAATTGTGATGGTGAATCCAGAAAGTTGAGCGCGCGCTTCTGCCTCGGTAAGTCCAACAACATTGGGCAGATCTACTAACGAACCTTCTTGGGCGGGACGGAAGATAAAGAAACTTATTGCGCCAACAACGGTTACAAGTAAAAGTCCGATTGCTGCCAACCTATTTCGACCTACTCCTCGCGGACGGTTCCGGGGAATCTGTGTTGTGATCTTTTCTCCGCGCGAGAGCTTCTTTAAATCTTTGAGCATGGATGATGCGCTCTGATACCGATCTTTAGAATCTTTCGCGAGAGCCACCGCAAAAAAGTTATCGAGCGCAGGATCAAGTGTTGAAATGACTCCTGTTATCGGCGGGACCGGAGATGAGACATGTTGATAGGCAATGGCGACCGGAGTCTCTCCGGTAAATGGCGTCTTCCCTGCAAGCATCTCGTATAGAAGGCATCCGACAGAATA
>RHAU01000204.1 GCA_010032125.1 Actinomycetota bacterium
GGCTAACGTGGTCATTGCTTTCTGCAAGCGCTCAAATTCTTAGCGTGGATGACGCAGCGATCACGATTGGAATTGTCAATGCTGGCGCCCGTGATTCGTTTATTCGTTCCGAAAGCGAATCAATTCTGGTTGATGCATTTGTCGAAGTAATTGGTATCAAGCGCAAGATTGAGATTGTCGTCGACCCATCTGTTTCTCCAACTTCGGTTTCGAAATTAACAACAAGAACAACGGAAGATCCTGATGATGAAGAGCAACTCTCAGGCGCAGCACTAGTCATGAAAGAACTTGGAGCCCAAGTTATCTCTGAGAGCGAGAAGTGATGTACGAAGGCATCATTCAAGAACTGATTGATGAATTGGGTAGGTTGCCAGGAATAGGTCCAAAGAGCGCGCAACGAATCGCTTTCCATATCATTCAAAGCGAGCGAGTCGACATCAATCGTCTTGTTGAAGTGCTTCGCCTGGTAAAAGAGAAAGTAAGATTTTGTTCACAATGCTTTAATGTCGCAGAAGACACAGAATGCAAAATCTGCCGCGATCCTCGACGAGAGAACTCAGTTATTTGTGTAGTTGAAGAAAGTAAAGATGTGGTTGCGATAGAAAAGACGCGCGAGTTTCGAGGGAAATACCACGTGCTCGGTGGTGCGATAAGTCCGATTGATGGAATCGGCCCTGAGCAGCTTCGAATTAGAGAGTTACTCACTCGCCTTGCTGATGCTGAAGTTACGGAAGTGATTATTGCGACCGACCCGAATTTGGAAGGGGAGGCAACAGCGACGTATCTGGCTCGGACCATAAAACCGCTCGGAATTAAGACTTCAAGGCTCGCATCAGGACTGCCCGTAGGAGGCGACCTTGAGTATGCCGATGAAGTAACGCTGGGACGAGCCTTTGAAGGTCGGAGAACTTTAGAAACTTAATGAAAACTCAATTGGATTTTCGGCATCTGATCGGAATTATTGCGATCAAGTTGATGAGGTAGCTTTCTGAATTGAGAATCTCTATTCTTCCTATGGTTTCTTTCCTTATTATGGAAAGTAACTTCAATGCTCCGTGGATAGCTTTGTTTACCCGCGTAAAAAATGCCATCACAATTGTTCGGATGCACATGAACAATGTCAAATAAATCTCTCAATTTAACAAAAAGAGGTTCGATAGTGGTGTGAA
>RHAU01000205.1 GCA_010032125.1 Actinomycetota bacterium
GTAAATGGGAGGAAGAATCACTATCAAGAATAGAAACGTATAGAGGCTCTTGGTAAGCGGACCAGCAAGGAGAACTCCATGATCTCCTTGGCTAATCTGCAAGGCTCGTTTGTAGTACAACTCCGCAAGGGGTCCGAGAATCACACCAATCACCATCGGCGTGACAGGAACTCCAAAGCGACGGAATAAATATCCAATAAATCCAACAGCTAATGCGCATTGCAAATCAAAGATTGAGTTATTAAGAGCATAGGCACCTAAGAGCGAAAAAGTAGTGATTCCCGCATAGAGATATGGTCGAGGGATGTACAACAACTTAATCCAGAACCGAATGAAGGGAAGATTGAGTACTAATAGAAGTGTGTTGCCAATAAATAGCGATGCGATGAGCGCCCACACTAAATCTGGATTGGTGCTAAAAAGAAGTGGTCCGGGTTGGATTTGATAACTCTGGAAAGCCACAAGTACGACGGCAGCGGTTGCAGAAGTTGGTAATGCTCCTTGTGCTCGGTTCACTTTCGTTCATCGTGCTCGCGATCTCATTTTCATTTCTCAATAACATCATTGCAATTGCATCTGCTACTGCGTTAGCCGGCACTGCGCATCTTTCAAATGTTGCTGCAAGTCAGTCAATGGTCGCTCGCCGAAGTCCGCATCAACTACAAGATCAAAATTTCGGTTACTTCTCTTTTGCTACATCGACCGGCCACACTTTTGGCCCAATGCTCGGCGGTCTCATCGCAGGCTCATCAGGGGTGTTGCCAAAGTCGTCAAGTTCCGCCTTTATCTTCGCCGCAATCTTGGCCAGAGCGTAGCGAGAGAATAGAGCCAATCACGACGGGACTAATTCCATTTTCAGTTCCAATAAGCGGAAGCACCACAACGAGCACATCATTCGTGGAGGCAACAGTTAATGAGATCCAGACAGCAGGTTTGATTCCAGAACGAGACATGACATCTCTCGCTTTCAGCGCACCTGCTCGCTCCTTGTCATCCAGGCTCTTCACTTGGTGTAGACCTCGGAAGAAAAAGAATGGAACTAAGGCGAGAAGCGCCAAGATTGCGGCGAAGATAAAGGCGGAACTTGACGACTTTGGCAACACCCCTGATGAGCCTGCGATGAGACCGCCGAGCATTGGGCCAAAAGTGTGG
>RHAU01000206.1 GCA_010032125.1 Actinomycetota bacterium
TCAATAAAGGTTGCCACAAAAGGCGCACCCGAAACAATTGCGCGTTTATGTAAGTTGGATGCGGAAGAAGTAAAACGTTTAAATGAAGAGGTTCATGTAGCAGCTGATTCTGGATACAGAGTCTTGGCGGTAGCGCAGTTATCTCTAGAGAATGAATCTTTGATACCTAAAGATATCGAAGATTTGAAAATGCAATTTGTAGGTTTGGCATTTCTTCAAGATCCCTTGCGAGATGGAGTCATTGACTCAATTCAGCACTGTGCCTCGGCAGGTATTCGAACCATCATGATTACAGGAGACCACCCAAATACTGCGATTGCAATTGCAAGAAAGATAGGACTTCCTAATGCAGAGCGATCTGTTACCGGACCTGAAATTGAGAGTTCGACAGACCAAGAATTGAAAAGGCTCATTTCTCATATTTCAGTCTTTGCGCGGGTAGTTCCAGAACATAAATTGAGAATTGTCCGTGCCCTGCAAGCTTCAGGCGAAATTGTTGGGATGACAGGTGATGGAGTCAACGACGCCCCTGCGCTTCGCGCTGCTGATATTGGAATAGCTATGGGAAAACGTGGGACTGATGTAGCTCGCGAAGCGGCTTCACTCATTATTACTGATGATGACTACACGTCAATTGCTCGCGGCATTCATCGCGGTCGAGCAACTTATGCAAACTTACAAAAAGCGATGTCATATGTTGTCGCGATACATATTCCAATTTTTGGACTGGCGCTCCTACCTATATTTTCGAGTAACTGGCCACTGATCCTTCTTCCAGGCCTCGTGGCATTCCACGAAGTAATTATTGATCCAGCGTGCTCTATCGTCTTTGAAGAAGAGAGCCCAGATCCAGAGATTATGAGACGAGAACCACGGGGCATTCAAAGCAAGATCTTCTCTCGATCTGAATTAATTTTGTCGATAACGCAGGGAGCTTCCGTCTTTCTTGCAATTCTCATCCTATTTCTAATCTCATTCAATGTAGGTCGCAGTGATGATGAAATTAGATCTCTGGTCTTTGGCTCTCTCATGTTTTCAAATATCGGACTCATCCTCACAAATAGATCACGAAGGTTGACTTCTTTACAAGCTTTTCGGCAGCGTGAAAATCGGGCAATTAAATGGATTCTGTTGGGGGCG
>RHAU01000207.1 GCA_010032125.1 Actinomycetota bacterium
CTGGCGGAAAAGCCAAACTTGGACACTTAGATATTGATGTTCCTGCATCTGCTGGAAACTCAGTCACAGTCGGTATTCGTCCTGAAGGATTTACTCCTGCCTCCAAAGGATTTGAAATCCAAGTTGAAGTTGTGGAAGAACTTGGTGCTGATGCATATGTCTACGGCAAGCCGATGGATAGTGCGATTAAGTTTGCAAACGCAAGCGATGAAGGCGCACAAGTCATCGTTCGTTGGGATCCAAAGAATCCGCCAAAATCAGGTCAGAGCGTGACTGTTGCAGCAAAGAGTGAAGCGATTCATCTCTTTAGTGCAACAAGCGGAGAACGTTTGAAGTAGCGTTAAACAAGAAAAACCCCCGGTTTCGAACCGGGGGTTTTTTATTTACTGGTACTAATTCTGCATAGCTTTCTTGAGGTTCTCATCGATAGCGGCGAGGAACTCTTGGGTATTGAGCCACGGAGCATCGTTACTAATCAAGAGGGCTAGATCCTTTGTCATCTTTCCGCTCTCAACTGTTTGTATGCATACCCGCTCTAAAGTACTTGCAAATTTCCCAACTTCCGGAGTGTTATCCAGTTTTGCGCGATGCTGAAGACCTTGGGTCCAAGCAAAGATAGATGCAATCGGATTTGTGGAGGTTGGCTTGCCTGCTTGATGATCACGATAGTGACGTGTCACTGTTCCATGAGCAGCTTCTGCTTCAACAGTCTTTCCATCTGGAGTCATCAAAACAGATGTCATCAAACCAAGGGATCCATATCCTTGCGCGACGGTATCTGACTGAACATCGCCGTCGTAATTCTTACAAGCCCAGATGTATCCACCTTCCCATCGCAGCGAGGTGGCAACCATGTCATCAATGAGTCGATGATCATATTCAAGGCCATTCTTCTCAAAATCTGCTTTAAATTCCGCTTCGAAGATTTCTGCGAAGATATCTTTAAATCGGCCGTCATATGCCTTAAGGATTGTGTTCTTGGTGGAGAGGTACACCGGATATTTTCTGCTGAGACCGTAATTAAATGATGCACGGGCAAAATCACGGATTGATGAATCCAAGTTGTACATCGTCATTGCAACGCCAGAACCGGGGAAATCAAAGACATTAAATTCCATCGGCTTGGAACCATCTGTTGG
>RHAU01000208.1 GCA_010032125.1 Actinomycetota bacterium
GTGGCGGCAGCCGCATCACAGTTGATTGGGCCATTCCGCGAACATCACCGCTTAGTACGTGAATTTTCTCGTTGGTGACTCCGGAACCACCATATTTAATATCGTCGGTATTGAGCAGTTCATACCAATCACCTGAAACTGGAAGCGGAAGTTGATAGCGCTCATGAGGTACGGGGGAGAAGTTGGTGATGCTGATGATTGGTTTGCCATCTTCTGACCACCGAGTGAAGGCAAGTGTGTTTCCGCTGCCATCATCTCCGATCAACCATTGGAATCCATCTGGTGAGGTATCGCGCTGCCAGAGGGCAGAGATCTCTCGATACATACTGTTGAGATCTGCAATTACTTTCTGTACGCCTTGATGTTCACCATAGTGAGTCAGGTGCCAATCCAAACTCTGCGATTCTCGCCATTCATCATTTTGTGCGAACTCACAACCCATGAAAAGTAATTTCTTTCCAGGGTGCGCCCACATATATCCATAGAGGGCTCGTAGCGTTGCAACTTTCTGCCAACGATCTCCAGGGAACTTATTGACGAGTGCGCCCTTACCGTGAACGACTTCATCATGAGATAAGGGCAATAAGAAGTTCTCACTCCATGCATAAAGAATGGAGAAGGTAATTTCATTGTGGTGATACATACGATGGATTGGTTCGTGCTTGAGGTATTCCAAGGTGTCATGCATCCACCCCATATTCCATTTAAATCCAAAGCCAAGGCCGTTGTCTGTCGTTGATTTTGTGACGCCGCCCCATGCCGTGGATTCTTCTGCAATCATCATGATGCCTGGGAACTCTTTATATGCAGTAGCTGTTGCTTCTTGTAGGAATTTAACTGCCGCTAAATTCTCTCGCCCGCCAAATTCATTAGGAACCCATTCGCCTTCCTTACGTGAATAATCAAGGTAAAGCATGGATGCGACCGCATCGACTCGAAGTCCATCGATATGAAACTCATCGAGCCAATAAAGTGCACTTGCAACTAAGAAGTTACGGACTTCATTCCGGCCAAAATTGAAGATATATGTGCCCCAATCTGGATGTTCACCGAGCCTTGGATCCTCGTGTTCATATAGGGCGGTGCCATCAAAGCGAGCAAGAGCCCATTC
>RHAU01000209.1 GCA_010032125.1 Actinomycetota bacterium
CGATGGCGCTTATTACAAAGAAATAGCCATGACCACTCTGGTGATGGGGATTCTCAATATCACCCCTGATTCTTTTGCCGATGGCGGTCGACATTTTAATTTTGAGGATGCGCTTGCTCGCGCCGAGGCGATGATTTCCGAAGGCGTCGACATCATCGATATCGGCGGCGAATCGACTAAACCTGGAGTTGAGCGAATTAGTGAGAGCGAGGAAGAAGCACGAGTTATTCCGATCCTCGAGGCACTTGCAAAGAAAGAGACTCCATTATCAATCGATACGATGCGAGCCTCCATTGCCAAGAAAGCAATCGCGCTAGGAGCCTCCTATATCGATAATCCAAAAGTGCAATACATCATCATGCACTGGCGCGCGCATTCTAAATCGATGCAAGATTTTGCAAAGTACACAGATGTTGTGAAGGAAGTGCGCGAGGAAATCGAAGCACGAGTAGATGCAGCGATTGAAGCCGGAGTCAATCCCGAGCAGATCATCATCGATCCAGGAATTGGATTTTCAAAGTTGCCGGAACATAATTGGGAATTGCTTAAAAACCTTGACCGGCTGGCGCTTTTGGGCTATCCGATACTCGTCGGCGCCTCTCGTAAGCGGTTTTTAGGTGAACTCACAGGTGCGCGAAATCCCGATGAGCGTGAAGCCGCATCCATCGCAATCACGGCCATGGTTGCCAAGTCCGGGGTTTGGGGAGTAAGAACACACTCTGTGAAAGCCCACCGTGATGCAATCGCGACAGTTAACGCTTTGGCAAAAGATAAGGTTGAACGATGAGTGACAAAATCATCATCAAAGGCGTTGAGGCGCACGGCTATCACGGCTTCTACGATTTTGAACGCGAAACCGGCCAACCATTTATTGTTGATGCTGAATTAAAGTTAGATCTCTCTAGTGCTGCGACCCACGATGATCTTGATCAATCTGTTGATTACAACGATTTAGCAATCCTGATTCACAATGAAATCAAAGGTGAACCGGCACGTCTTGCCGAAACAGTGGCAGACAGAATCGCTCGGAAGATTTTGGCTGCGTATGAAAGAGTGGATGAAGTGACCGTAACTCTCCATAAACCTCGCGCACCCATAACTGTTCCTTAT
>RHAU01000210.1 GCA_010032125.1 Actinomycetota bacterium
GGATTTGCCCCACCTGCTTTCAAAAGAAACTCTCGGTCGACGGCGAAAAAATAAGAGAAGAGCACATCAACATCACCCTCGCCCTTATCCTCAACGCTTCGCCAATCATCACCAACATTGACCAAGCCTCCGCGCCACCCCACGCCCTGATATCCACTCTCTAATTTCGCTAACGCCGGAGTTATCGCATCACCTAAAAACCTGGTCGATGGATCCATGAATACGAGATATTTCTCCATCTCTTTGGGCGGACATCCGCGCTCTTGCTGGCCATGGTGACTCCTTTACTTTGGGCAGGGGCGCGAGAATACCTAGCCCTCGTCCTCGAGGCAAAAAATCAATTTTCCCCGCGTGCAATGCCGGCCATGGGACCCCAGCCAAGCCTTACAACTGCTCCATTAACAACAAAAGAAAATCCCCAGGCGGTAAATGATTTCTCAAGTTCACCTGGGGCTCTGAGCCAAACTCTACTATGAGGAAATCTTCTCCACCAATAAATTCAAGTAATTATGAATCCTTTTTATTGTTTGCTGAAATAGCTTCTGCACTTTGGGTGCACATTATCGCCTTCGAAACCACTCTCCGTAACTTCATACATCAATCTCTCTCACACGCCTACGGAAGTAGCAAATGGTGGCTCACGGAGAAGCTTCTTACAAGCAAGGATTTTGATGACATACGAAAAGTTCAAGAAAGACTTGAGAATAAGGGGAATTCAACTAAAGATTCCTTGATTATTTCGAACTTAAGCCTCTCATTTTGGGTTGAACTATTGAGCAAGAGATACCACCAAAAAATCTGGAAAAGGTTATTGAAATATTTTCCGACTGATCCTGGCCGTCGCGAGGAATTCCACAGGAAGGCTCGCGAAATTCGAAGACTCCGCAATTCCATCGCCCATCACGGCCCCATCCTGCGCCGAAATCTCATTCGAGATCATGCGTATCTGCACGAATTAACCGCATTGCTTGACCCGATACTCGCTGATGCAATTCAAAAGAGATCGCGCGTTCTGGATTTACTCCTGAACGCGCGATGAGTTGGTAGCGGAGGCGGGATTTGAACCCACGACACAGCGATTATGAGCCGCTTGCTCTACCAGGCTGAGC
>RHAU01000022.1 GCA_010032125.1 Actinomycetota bacterium
GTAGCTGAACCGAGCGCAACGATGAGGTAATCAAAATCGAGTACTTCACTCGAATCTAATTTGATGCTCTTATTCTTATGGTCGATGGAAATTGGCGAACCCATTCGGAATTTCACTTTTGTCTTTCGAAGTGCGCTTCGGATGGGGTGGGCAACGTGATCTGCTGCAAGCCCAGCGGTTGCGACTTGGTAGAGAAGTGGGAGAAAAGTCTGGAAATTGTGGCGGTCAATCAGCGTCACATCGGCGATGGGATCAAGCGCACGTGCGGCATTAAGACCGCCGAAACCGGCGCCGAGAATTACTACCTTTGGCCGAGCCATGTTTAGAAGTCTAGTGTTGAACTATGACGATGGCGCGTCGAGTACTGGTAACTGGAGCATCTGGTTATGTCGGCGGTCGACTTGTGCCCGCACTTCTCAACGAAGAGTTTGATGTTCGAATTTTGGTGCGAGATAAAGGAAAAGTTCTCGGTCGAACGTGGGTAAATGCAGTTGATATTGCAACGGGAAGTGCCAGCGATTATCAATCTGTTCGAAGCGCTCTTGAAGGTGTGCATACTGCTTTCTATCTTCTCCACTCCATCGGAGTCGGCGCGCACTTTGATGAGATCGAAGCGGAAATGGCGCGAACTTTTGCTCAAGCCGCTGAGGCCGCAGATGTCAAGCAAATTGTTTATCTCGGTGGAATTGCAAACGATAAAAGAAAGAGTCAACACCTGGCCTCACGCGCACGAACCGGCGAAGAATTACGAAGTGGAAAAGTTCCCGTCATTGAACTGCGAGCAGGAATCATTATCGGTTCAGGTTCTGCATCATTTGAGATGTTGCGACATCTCACACATCGATTGCCGATCATGACCACACCGAAGTGGGTATCCAATCGGACTCATCCCATCGCGATTCGAGATGTGCTCTGGTATCTAACTCATACTGCGCAGCTCGCGAAACCAACTTCTGGAGTTTTCGATATTGGCGGACCTGAAATTTTGTCGTATGCCGACATGATGCAGAAATTTGCAAAGTGCTCCGGGCTTCGCAGACGTTGGATTATCAAGGTTCCAGTCTTGACTCCGAAATTATCGAGTTTGTGGATTGGTTTAGTAACACCAGTACCAACGCATCTCGCTCGACCACTCATTGGATCCCTCATCAATGAAACAGTTGCAGACCCGGAGAAGAGAATCGATGCCCTTATTCCAAAACCGGAAGAAGGCCTTATTGATGTAGAAACGGCTATCAATCTCGCGTTAACAAGAACTAGCGCCAATCAAGTAGAAACTCGGTGGTCGGATGCAACTGCGCCGACGGCGCCCTGGCAAAAAGCCCAAGGCGATCCAGATTGGGCAGGCGAGCAGATTTTGATGGATCACCGTGAAGTACTTACCGATGCTCCACTCAAGAATGTCTGGCAATCCATCGAGCGCATTGGTGGTGAGACAGGTTGGTATGGCGCAGATTTTCTCTGGTGGGCGCGTGGTTTACTCGATCGACTCTTCGGCGGTGTTGGTCTTCGTCGTGGTCGCCGAGATCCGAAAACTTTACGTGTAGGTGAAAGTTTAGATTTTTGGCGTGTAGAAGCCCTCGAACATGAGAGATTACTCCGACTCTATGCAGAGATGATTTTGCCGGGAAAGGCGTGGTTGGAATTTCGGTTAAGTGAAGAGGAAGGAAAAGTGCGACTAGTGCAAGAAGCTCGCTTCTCTCCTCGCGGACTTGGTGGCCAACTGTATTGGTACGCAATTCTTCCGCTTCATGCATTTGTTTTCCCCACCATGCTTCGCAACATAGTTCGAAGTTCAAAACGTAAGGCGCTTCACGGCGATGCATGAATTTGATGAAGAGATTGATGCACTAGCCGCAAAAATTCTTGAATACTCACTCGTTAGATTAAAGAAAGATCCGCCGCTTGATGGTCCGTGGACCTACGACGAACTCTATGCAGAAGTTGGCGAAACGATTACGGAAAATGGAATTGGCGGCGAGAAAGCACTCGACATCTTCAAACATGTTTTAGCAAAGGCATGTATTTCTACTGATCATCCCCGATATCTACGAGCAGATTCACTCATTGTCGATCCGCACAAATGGCTCTTTGCTCCCTTTGATGCATGCGCATTGATTTATCGAAACCCTGAAATTGCGCGGAAAGCGCATACACAAGAAGCCGGATATTTAGAGCCGCTCAGTAATGGAGAGTGGAATCCTTCTGATTATGCAATTCACTTAACGCGAAGAACTCGCGGCCTACCACTCTGGTTTTCACTTGCAGTGCACGGCACAAAAAAATATGCAGAGGCGATGGATAAGACGATGGATTTAGCGCGGGAGGCTGCGGCGCTCATTAAAGAACATCCCAATCTCGAACTACTACTTGAGCCAACGCTTTCGATTGTTGCGTTCACACGAATTGGGTGGAGTGCGGATGATTATCAGAAGTGGAGCGATAAATTGCTCAATGATCAAATCGGATTTGTGACGCCATCAAGTCATGAAGGAAAACCAATTCTCCGGTTCGCAATCGTCAATCCATGGACTTCTATCAAAGATATAAAGATCATTTTGGCAACGCTGTAAATCCCACGATTTTTCTGATTCTCTAGTTGAATATCTCCCCATGGAAGAGCTGAACGTCGCCCCCACGGCTACATTGAGCGATCTTGAAGTCCGGATCTTGGATTTCGAGCGCCATTGGTGGCGCTATGCCGGAGCTAAAGATGCTGCGATCCGCGAGCAATTCGACCTCTCTTCTCCGCAGTATTACGAGCTACTCAACAATCTGATAGATCGTGAAGATGCGCTGAATGCAGCGCCACTCATCGTTAAGAGGCTGAGGAGAATTCGCGAAGCACGAGTTTTGAGTCGAACTAACTAAACGACGATAAAGGGAGTTCTTCCCTGCCACGTTCCAAGAACTCTCTCTGGAGCTGTTCCAAGAACTTTCTCGAGTAAGGTGGCGTAGATATCGCGGAAATCTGTCGTCACTTTTAGATCATCATTCACAAGAGCGCTTAACGAAGGATTCTCTCCGTAAAAACCTCCTTTGACTTTCTCCCCAAGAACAAAGACTGGACCAGACGTACCGTGATCCGTTCCTTGGGATGCATTTCCGCGAACTCGGCGACCGAATTCGCTATAGGCGAGAACAACAACATCACTTTTTCGATTAGTTGAGCGAATCTGCGAGAGAAACCGCGAGAGAGAATTTGAGACAGCGCCAAGAAGTGCGGATTGAGCTCGTTTTTCGTCTGCATGAGTGTCAAATCCGCCAAGCGATACTGACCAGACACGCGTTGGTGCTCCGGCTGCGATTAATTTCGCAACAATTTCAAGTTGTTGAGTGAGATTTGTTTCGCTCCCAGCATTGCCACCAATGGAAGTTGGAAGATCTGATGCAGGCGGAGCTGGTGCCTTCAAAATCGGAGTGATGTCGTCTGAAATTTGAAATAGATTTCCCAATGTTCTCGCCGCGAGAGCCTGCAAAGGCGAATCTGAAGCGCTAGTAAGCGATAACTTCTTGCAATCACTCGCTAAATTGCCAGTCGGTATTTTTAAACCACCTAAAGGCAGCACTGATCCTGAACGTTTATTGCCGGCAAGGAGTGGTGGCAAAACCGAACCAAGACTTATCGCCAGTAGCGGGTCTTCATTCTGCGTATCGACCCACCTACCGAGCCACCCCGTACGTACCGCCTGCCGCGATGCGCTTTGCCAAATTGCCATAGAGGAAAAATGTGAGCGGTCCGGATTCGGATATCCAACACCACGGATGATGGCCACTTGATTACGATCCCAAAGACTTTTGATGCCGGTCATTGACCCATTGAGAGCCAACTCATTATCTAGTGGCAACACTTCCGATTCAGAGAGTGCGATTTGAGGACGAAGCGATTGATAAATTGAATTTTGAAATGGAACTACTGTACTGAGTCCATCATTTCCACCGTACAGAGTTACTACAACAAGTATTGGTGTACCCAGCGGAAGTGGTCTTGTTATTGCAGCATTAGCAATATCTTCAATGGTCAACGAGGGCGCAACAGCTGCGAGGGCACCTGCACCCGTCAGCTGAATAAATCGTCTTCTAGAAATCGTGTCCATTACTGTGCTTCTCCCATCACGCGTTCACTACGTATTCCGGGCTGCAAAGTGCGAGCGTTACTAATCTTGGTAAATCATTTACGGCTCCCGATAAAGCGTTTTTTGTTCGATCGCTAAACCCGACAATCCCCAACCAATCTGCTAGAGCATCAATTCTCGAAGCTCGAGAAACGGAGGAGATTGGGGAGAGATCGCCTCGAGATGCGAGGTATTGAGCGGTACTAAGTCGATTTTGTGCCGAAGAAGTGGATAACCAGGCTTCATCAGCAGGCCAGCCACCGACATTAGGAGGGAAGAAGGGGCGTTGCCCCATTGCATCGAGACGATTGAAAAGAAAGTCCACATCTAAATCTGACGTTAAGGAAATCGAGAGAGCGCGGAGAGAACTCACCATCCACTCAACTGGCGATTTTACCTGCGAATATGACGGGTTATAAATAACGCTGTTATCGGACAGTAGAGACTTTATCAAAACTGATAAATCTCGAGAAGTAAAACTCTTTTGAAGAAATCCACTTGCCGGCAAAGGTGCATTTGATGAGATAAAGCGGTACCAAATGCGCTCCGCAATAAATTGGGCACAATCTTCTCGAGCAACGAGAAATCTTGCTAGTGAGGGTGCATCAAAACTTTGTGTGCTGCCTAGAAGTTTAATCGGCTGTGAATAATGAAGCGTGGGAACAAAGGTCACGATGCCTGAACTCTTATTGACTTTATAGCCAGTCAGTACTCGTGCACTTTCCTTCACATCCGCTTCGACGTATCGATTCACTCCAAGGGTAAATAACTCCATCATTTCTCTCGAAAGATTCTCGTTGGGAGCTTTAATGGTGTTGCGTTGTCCATCAAGCCAATAGACAAGCGCCCCATCCATGATCATTGAGGCGGCAAAGTCAGAGAAATTTCCGAGCGCATACTTCCTCATAGTAAGGAGTTGCTTAAACATCACATATGGCTCATCAACTTTTTGGTAACTCGTGGCCCAATGTCCATGCCAGAACCACGTCATTCGCTCGAGTAATTGATTTTCACCCTCAACCATCCAACTGAGCCAGAGTGAAGAAATCTTGCCCAGTTGAAACTTCTTGTTATTCGTGTACTCCACAAAGCGAGAAATATTGTTTGCTGCTGGTTGATCGCCGAGATCACCAATTCCGTGAAGTGAAAAAATCGATTCGGGAATGTCTAGCTGGGGACGAGAGAGGGTGAACTCGATTGCTGCCGGAAGTCCTAGCGTGAGCAGTTGGGAAAATTCACCTGGGCGCGGGCCAAATCCAAACCTGTGGACCAGTCGCGAAAGGGCTCTTCGCTCCTCAGTGCTGGCCACCTCGTCAATGTAAAGGTTGAGCAGCCGGAGCAGGTGAAGAACCGGGAAGTATCGGGTGAATTCTTTCGCGCCCCCTCTGTGCAGATTTGACCCAGCCACGAGCGCTGATGTGAGGGCGGGATAACGCTGATTTGAGACAACTGACTTAGGTCTACGGATAGGGAGTCGATAAGCCATGGCAAAGATGATTGCCTTTAACGAAGAAGCTCGTCGCGGTCTAGAGCGCGGTATGAATACCTTGGCCGATGCGGTGAAGGTGACCCTCGGACCACGCGGACGCAATGTTGTCCTTGAGAAGAAGTGGGGCGCACCCACAATCACCAACGATGGTGTTTCGATCGCAAAAGAGATCGAACTTGATGATCCTTGGGAAAAGATCGGTGCAGAACTCGTTAAAGAAGTAGCGAAGAAGACCGACGATGTTGCCGGCGATGGAACAACAACCGCAACCGTTTTGGCTCAAGCACTTGTTCGCGAAGGTCTGCGCAACGTTGCTGCTGGATCAAACCCGATGGCCCTGAAAAAGGGAATCGAGAAAGCGGTCGATGCAATCGCTGCTGAACTTTCCAAGATGGCAAAGCCAGTTGAAACAAAAGAACAGATTTCAGCTACTGCATCAATCTCGGCTGCCGATTCAACAATCGGCGAGATGATCGCAGAAGCAATGGATAAGGTCGGTAAAGAAGGCGTTATTACCGTCGAAGAGAGCAACACTTTCGGCCTCGAACTCGAACTTACCGAAGGTATGCGATTTGATAAGGGTTACATCTCTCCATACATGGTGACCGATACCGATCGCATGGAAGCAGTTCTCGAAGATCCATACATTTTGATTGCAAACTCCAAGATTGCAAATATCAAAGATTTGCTACCAATTCTTGAGAAGGTAATGCAATCGGGTAAGCCACTTGCCATCATCGCTGAAGATATTGAGGGCGAGGCACTTGCAACTCTTGTCGTCAATAAGATCCGTGGAACATTCCGTTCTGCTGCTGTGAAGGCTCCTGGTTTTGGCGATCGTCGTAAGGCGATGCTCCAAGACATCGCGATTCTTACTGGCGGAACTGTTATTTCTGAAGAGGTTGGCCTCAAGCTCGAAGCCGCAACACTTGATCTTCTTGGCAAGGCTCGCAAAGTCGTTATCACTAAGGACGAGACAACAATTGTTGAAGGTTCCGGCGATGACGAAATGATCAAGGGCCGCGTCAATCAGATCAAGGCAGAGATTGAAAATACTGACTCTGATTATGATCGCGAGAAGCTCCAGGAGCGTCTTGCAAAACTCGCTGGTGGCGTCGCTGTCATCAAGGCTGGCGCTGCAACTGAAGTTGAATTAAAAGAGCGCAAGCACCGCATTGAAGATGCAGTTCGCAACGCGAAGGCTGCTGTTGAAGAGGGAATCGTTGCTGGTGGTGGCGTTGCGCTACTCCAGGCTTCGAAGAAAGCATTCGATGGCCTCAAGCTTTCAGGCGATGAAGCAACCGGCGCAAAGATTGTGGAATTCGCAATCGAAGCACCGTTGAAGCAGATTGCAATCAACGCAGGTCTTGAAGGCGGAGTCATCGTCGAGAAAGTTCGTCATCTCGATGCTGGAATGGGATTAAATGCAGCGACCGGTGAATATGTCGACATGATCAAGAGCGGCATCATCGATCCTGCGAAGGTAACCCGTTCTGCGCTTCAAAACGCAGCATCTATTGCCGCTCTCTTCTTAACAACAGAAGCGGTCATTGCAGATAAGCCAGAACCAAAGCCAGCAGTTCCTGCAGCTCCTGGCGGAGATATGGACTTCTAAGAAGGTAGATACACTTCTTCTTATGTCCAAAGGGACGAAGAAGAATTCGCATTCGAGCAGCGGCGTTGATCCATTCGACGCCGCTGATCTCGCACGTTCTGCGGCGCTAGAGGATGCCAAGAATGAGAAATATGTTGGCTCTCTTGTTTCAGTAGATAGCGATGGCGATCATGTCGCGACGTATTTATTTGAAGCGGCGCTCCCCGGTTATCTCGGCTGGCGATGGGCAGTAACTGTCACCAAAGTTGATTCACAAAGCCCGGCAACAATTTGCGATGTCGTTCTTCTTCCTGGTGCAGACGCACTCCTTGCCCCCGAATGGATTCCCTATAGCAACCGAATTACCGCAGACGATGTTGTCGCAGGAACGATCGTTCCGACTCCCGCCGATGACGCGCGATTAGTTCCGGGAAGTGCAGTTTTACCTAACGATGAAGAATTAGATATTCAAGAGATTTTCGAATTGGGTGGAACACGTCTTCGCGTACTTTCTATTGAAGGACGTGATCAGGCGGCGAAGCGTTGGATTGAAGGAGATCGCGGACCTAATACTGAAATCGCTCGCCTTGCTCCAAAGAATTGTGGTAGCTGCGGTTTTTACCTTCCTATCGCTGGCGCACTACGCCAGGCTTTTGGCGTCTGCGCCAACGCAATCTCGCCTGAGGATGCGCGTGTGGTCGCCGTAAATCACGGCTGCGGCGCACACTCTGAGGCGATAAACTAGCCCTCTGTCCGCACAGTGCGGCGCATACGACACCTACATGAATTTCTTTGAAGGAGGCTCCTCTCATGCCAGTCGGTCGCGTTAAATGGTTTAGCCTCGAAAA
>RHAU01000211.1 GCA_010032125.1 Actinomycetota bacterium
TCCATCATCGGGATTTATGTGATTTCCGGAAATCAGATTGGTCATACTTTCGATATCGAATCACTGTCAACGCTAACGATTGATAGTCGGACTGAGAACTTCTTATTCCTAGGATTCTTTATCGCCTTTGCTATCAAGGCTCCGTTATGGCCGCTTCACACCTGGCTTCCAGATGCGGCAAAATCTGCGACACCTGGTACATCAGTACTTCTCCTTGGAGTACTCGACAAAGTTGGAACATTTGGAATGATCCGATATTGCGTCGAACTCTTTCCAGATGCCGCAAAAACTTTCACTCCGTTAATCATCACCCTGTCAGTCATCTCCATTCTTTATGGAGCTTTCCTGGCAATTGGTCAGAAAGACATCAAGGGCTTAATTGCATTCACATCAATCTCGCACTTTGGATTTATAACTCTTGGAATCTTCGCGATGACATCACAAGGAAATTCCGGAGCCACCCTCTACATGCTCAACCATGGCTTCTCAACCGCAGCACTGTTCCTTACCGCCGGTTGGATGATTGCACGACGTGGTTCGTCCACGATCGCTGACTTTGGTGGGTTGCAGCGAGTGACGCCAATCCTTGCTTGGACCTTCTTTATCGCCGGTTTGTCCTCGTTGGCACTACCGGGACTTTCAAGTTTCGTAAGTGAATTCTTGGTTCTTGTCGGTACATATACTCGATATCCGGTCGCCGCTGTGCTGGGAACTTTCGGCATCATTCTTGCTGCCCTCTATATTTTGATACCGGTCCAAAAATCGCTCCATGGTCCGACAACCGCGGGTAACGAGAATCTTCCCGATCTCAACGCCCGTGAGATATTTGCAATAGCACCGGTTGTTGCTCTGATCATTGGTCTTGGTCTATATCCAAAACCGGCGCTTGACCTCATTAATCCTGCAGCGCAAGAGACAATCACTAAGGCGGGATTTAGCGATCCAGCCCCATTAGTTGAAGGAGGCAGAAAATGACGATTTTCGCCTCGCCAAACCTTGAATATGGCGCGCTTGCACCGATGCTTACTATCTTTATTGCAGCTCTTATCGGTGTCATAGTCGAAGCATTTGCTACGGCGAAAAATCGTCGAGCGATTCAATTAGCGGTA
>RHAU01000212.1 GCA_010032125.1 Actinomycetota bacterium
TCAAGAGCCCACTCAACAGCTGAAGCAATTTCACGAAGATTGTGTGGCGGAATGTTTGTGGCCATTCCAACGGCGATACCAGCGGAACCATTAACGAGAAGATTAGGGAAGCGGCTAGGGAGAACGATGGGTTCTTGTGATCTACCGTCGTAGTTAGGAATGAAATCAACAGTTTCTTCATCAATATCTCGCATGATTTCCATTGCGAGTGGCGCCATGCGTGCTTCGGTGTATCGCATCGCAGCGGCCGGATCGTTACCTGGTGAACCAAAGTTTCCGTTCCCATCAACAAGCGGATATCGCAGCGACCAATGTTGGGCTAAACGGACCAAGGTGTCATAGATCGCTCCATCGCCATGGGGATGGTAATTACCCATGACATCACCGACGATGCGTGAGGATTTGTAATAACCCTTATCTGGTCGATAACCCGCGTCATACATCGCATAAAGAACTCGGCGATGAACTGGTTTTAGTCCGTCGCGAATATCAGGAAGTGCGCGTCCAACAATGACTGACATCGCATAATCAAGATATGAACGAGCCATCTCGACTTGTAAGTCGACGGCTTCGACGCGATCGATATTTTCTTTCTCTTCCATTGATTTCTACCTAGATATCCAAGAACCGAACGTCTTTTGCATTTCTTTGGATGAATTGGCGCCGTTGTTCAACATCTTCACCCATCAGCACTGAGAAAAGATCGTCTGCAGCGGCTGCGTCATCCAAAGTGACGCGGATGAGGACGCGGTTGTTAGGGTCCATTGTGGTATCCCACAATTCTTTTGCTGGCATTTCCCCGAGACCTTTGAAGCGTTGGATGCCATCTTCTTTTGGTAAACGTTTTCCGGCATCTATACCGATTTGAATAAATCCATCTCGCTCTTTATCTGAGAACGCGTACTGCACCGGTTCCTTCCCGCCCCATTTAATTTTGTAGAGAGGTGGTTGGGCGAGATAAACATATCCTTGTTCAATCAGTGGGCGCATAAAACGGAAGAGAAGGGTAAGGAGGAGTGTGCGGATATGTTGACCATCAACATCGGCATCTGCCATCAGGATTACTTTGTGATATCGAAGTTTTGCGATATCGAAGTC
>RHAU01000213.1 GCA_010032125.1 Actinomycetota bacterium
ATAGCCGATCGCCGGGACGCAAACCCTCTCTCTCGATATGGTCCAAAAGCAAGTGAACTTGATTTTGCAGTCGAGGTGGATTGTTTATCGTTGGTGAACTCATGCTTAACCTTTGACCGCTCCCGCTGTCAGTCCAGCAATGAAGGATCGCTGCATAAGTAAATACATAGCGACCATCGGAACTGAGGCAACCATGAGTGCTGTAAAGATCATGCTGTACTGACTAAAGAACTCTCCTCGAAATGACAACAAGGAAAGCGGAAGGGTCCGCTTCTCCGTATCGGTTATAAGTAGCAACGGGAAGAGCAATTCATTCCAAGTAATAACAAATAAGAAGATTGACGTAGCACCCATAGCAGGTCTTGAGAGCGGCAGCGCTATGGAACGGTAAGTACGCCACGGTGTGGCTCCATCGATCTGTGATACTTCAAACATTTCTCTCGGCAATTCGCGGAAAAATGAGGTCAGAATGAATACTGAAATCGGTAATGTCGTAACCACATTAATAAGGACGAGGCCAGACAACTTATTAGTGAGCCCCAAGTCATTAAAGATGATAAAAATAGGAACGATGTTCACTTGACCCGGGATTGCAAGGCCTACAGTAAATAATGCAAAAAGTACTCTGCCGGTCACAGTAATCATTCTTGAGATTGCATAAGCGCACATGCTGGCCAAAAACAACGTGATGAGGACGGAGAATGATGTGACAATAACGCTGTTGATAAATGGCTTACCGACCTTGCTCACTTCAAAGAGATATCGATAATTGTTGAGCGTCCACTTCTCGGGTAATGCGAGAGGCTTGTTATAGACCTCAGAATCCGTCTTGAATGAACCAAAAACAACGATTAACGATGGGACAAGTATCAAAAGGGCAAAAAACAGAAGCGAAAACAGTCGGAGGAGTCGATAAAACATTGTTTTAGGCCTCCTTTCGATCGCGGAGTACCCGACGTTGCAAGAAAGTGATGAGAACGAGAACGATGACAAAGAAGATAGATTGTGCAGCTGCGTAACCAATTCGAAGTTCGGAAAAGACAGTTTGGTAGATCATGACAGCAAAGATGCTCGATGAGTT
>RHAU01000214.1 GCA_010032125.1 Actinomycetota bacterium
TCTTTCGAACAATATAAATTCCTTCGCTATGTTCCTCGATAGTTTCATGAGATTTGGATAGATCGCGTTCTTCCTCGCGCGCTGAATGATTTCTGCCACGCTTCTTGGGATGGTTTCTCCGCGGACTCACAGGGAGATTCTTCCGCAAATCCGGCAAGATGGAGCCATGATTCGCGCAAAGGCGATAGTTCTGATGATGGCACTGCTATCGAGCCTTCTCTTTGTTCCTTCAATTTCTGCCGCCCCCATGTCAACGCTCGCAGCAAAGAAAGCGCCATCGCCAATCCCCTCTCCGCAACCTAAATGGCCACCTGTTGGTTTCAAAGGAAATGATGGTGTTTACGCGAAAATCCCAACGACGAAAGAACTCGTGGGGTTACTTTCGGCAAAGACCACGCTTCAAAAAACTGTTAAGCAATGCGAGCAGTTCTCCTGCGGCGCTGTGATTGTTGCAGCGGAGAATGGTTGTGTCTGGTGGGAAGTGAATTCCACCGTCTTCCGTATCGACTCAAGCGGAACAAAGGTGAAGATTGGATCTCTTTCTACATATTCATCGGGCAGTGAAAAGCGAGTACAAAAGACCATTTTTCTCATCAGCGGCGCACCATATGAAGAGTCGGTCTCTGTCAGTGGAATCAAAGTCGTCTGTCACCGAAGTTCTGCGGACCGACCGGCGTATGGCAACAGTTATAACGCCGTAGAAAGTGAGAATCCGTAGTGCTCGGCGGAATTAACAATTCCCTTTTTATATTTTCCTTTTCTGGATTTTTTGTACTTGCCATCCTCATCATCTTGCTACGTTGGGCATTCTCGCGAGGTTCATCTCTCATTGAACGGCCTGCCCGAGCAGGTAATGATGATGAATATGGGTTGCTTACAGTCGTCGCTTCTCCAACAAATCACATCGAAGGTGAGATGGTGCGTCAGAAGTTATTAGCACATGGCATCAAAGCAAACTTAACGCAGACAAATTCCGGACCGAAGGTGATGGTATTTGCTACCGAGGTAAGGGCAGCAGAGGCGATTCTTAGAAGTTAACGATTCTTTCCCGGTACCCAGAGCTGATCGCCTTGATTTCGA
>RHAU01000215.1 GCA_010032125.1 Actinomycetota bacterium
CCTTAATGGAGTTGGAAATCTTGATGCTCTGAAAAGTTCGATTGAGCAAATTCCGGCGTTGATTGATGAACATAAGTCGGCGTATGAAGCCAAGAAAGCAGCTGAAGCCGCAGCCAAGGCCGAAAAGCGTGAGGCGGCGATCGCGCAGAAAGAGAAGATTGCTTCCGAGGCTGAATCGCTTCAAGATTCGAACCAATGGAAGGCGACAGGAGAACGTCTGAAGGCCCTTGTTGATGAATGGAAAAAGGTACCTCGCCTTGATAAGAAGACAGACGCTCAAATTTGGAAACGATTCTCTTCTGCAAGAAATCACTTTGATAAACGCCGTCGACAACACTTTTCTGCTTTAACCAAGGAACAGTCTTCGGTCCGAGAAGGCAAGGAGCGAATTGTTACGGAAGCCGAGTCGCTGGCTACATCGACAGATTGGGTAAATACGGCGAAGCGATACAAAG
Source organism: Actinomycetota bacterium (assembly GCA_010032125.1). GTDB lineage: Bacteria > Actinomycetota > Actinomycetes > Nanopelagicales > Nanopelagicaceae > MAG-120802. The sequence continues at coordinate 456 of RHAU01000215.1, forward strand.
TTTTGATGGATCAATGGAAAGCGTCAGGACGCGGTAAGCGAAGCGATGATGCAAAATTATGGCAACGATTTAAGAGCGCGCAGGATCAATTCTTTTCGGCGAAAAATGCCGATTTAGAAAAGCGCGGCGAATCTATGGCCGCTAACTTGGAGAAGCGAGAGGCCATTCTCACCGAAATTGAAGCACTTCTTCCTATATCGAATCTAGATGATGCAAAACGCAAGTTCCGCGATCTAAGAAATAAATTCAATAAAGTTGGAGTCATCGATCGAAATAAGCGAACCGGTTTAGAGCGCAGACTCGAAACCGTTGAACTTGCAATCAAGGAAGCCGAACAAGAACATTGGCGAAGATCAGATCCCGGTGCTCGAGCACGGGCCCACGATGTTGTGAATCAGTTACAGGCTGCGATAGCCGATTACGAAGCCAAAGCCGCAAAAGCCGAGAACGCTGGCGACTCGAAGAAAGCGTCACAGCTACGCGAAGCAGCGGCCGCACGAGCAATGTGGTTGCTGGAGGCGCAAAAAGGTCTTGCGGATTTCACAACGGCTTAGCTGTTGGTAATTCGATATACGTCGTAAACACCTTCGATTCTTCTCACCGCATCTAAAACCGCGTCGAGATG
>RHAU01000216.1 GCA_010032125.1 Actinomycetota bacterium
TATCCAGTACAATTCTTTAATAATGTTTTAAACTTGTGCAAACTCGCGATTGCAAACGATAGCAAAATAATTCTAGTGGACTATTTGCAAAACCATGAATCGGAAATCGAAAGATTGAAGCCGGGATTGAGTTCGGGTATGGTAGAGATAGTCCGTAAGATGAACTTTTTTTTCGAAGAAACTGCAAGGAAGTTTGAAGGAAACTGTTCTCATATAGCAATTCCCAACGCGAAATTCTATGCTTCAGATTTTACTGATACCTGTCATCTCACAGAGATTGGTGAACACAAAAAAGCACAGATAATTGCCTCTCAACTAAAAGAATTGTTGGATTGATAGTCGTTTAAACGCTCTTTCTTGAAATTAGTGGACTTAATTCCTCACCGAGCGAAGTAGCGCCTGAGCAACATCGAGTACTTCAACATCGGCAGCACGTCCAGTAACACCATCTGAAACCATCACTCGGCAGAACGGGCAACCAACAGCAATTTCGGCTGCCCCTGTTGCAATCGCCTCATCAACACGATTGAGGTTGATTCGTGAGCCAAGTTTTTCTTCCATCCACATTCTTCCGCCACCAGCGCCACAACAGAAAGAGCGCTCTTGATTTCGTGGCATTTCAAGAAGATTAACACCCGTTGACTCGAGCAATTCACGCGGTGGTTGATAAATCTGGTTGTGCCGACCAAGGTAACAAGGATCGTGATATGTCAACTTCTTTTCAGATTTTGAAACCGGCTTTAACTTTCCTTCCTTCACCAAAGTGTTGAGGAGTTGAGTGTGATGAATCATCTCTAACTCAAAACCTTGTTGACGGTAATCGCGACCAATTGTTGTAAAGCAATGTGGGCATGTAACAACAACCCTTTTCTTACCCTTGTATTCGCTATAAACCTGATTAAAAGTGTCAATATTTTCGCGTGAGAGGATCTGATACAAGAACTCATTACCTGCACGGCGGGCGGGATCGCCGGTACATGTTTCACGCGAACCAAGAACACCAAAGCTCACACCCGCCATATAAAGAAGCTCAGCGACGGCTTTTGTAGTTTTCTTTGCTCGCTCTTCATACGCCCCGGC
>RHAU01000217.1 GCA_010032125.1 Actinomycetota bacterium
GGAAGTAGGACAAGCGCTTCGACATCAGGCCATACAACCGGCCCTCCAGCAGAGAAGGCGTAGGCAGTAGAACCCGTTGGCGTTGCACAAATAACGCCGTCGCATCCCCAGCGAGAAAGTGGACGACCATCAATTTGAACGAAAAGTTCGATCATTGCTTCAGTATTTCGCTCAACAGCAACTTCATTGAGCGCCCAACCTTGGGCTACAGAAGAATTTCCCCGAAGAACGTTATAGGCGAGTGTCATTCTCTTCTCAGTTGCATATTTCTTATCTCGAATCGCCGCAATAATCTCAGCAACGCCGATCTTTCGAAGTTGTGCAAGGAATCCAACATGTCCGAGATTGATACCAAGTAGTGGAACGGCGCTGCCGTGAACGATTTCTGCGCCGCGCAAAATTGTGCCATCGCCACCGAGAACGACAGCGAGTTCGCAACGATCGCGAACTGCGCGCACCTCTCCACTTTGAATATTCGAAACATTTTTAATGGGGAAATCAGCGTTGGTATGGAATATGAAACCTTCACCGGACAACGTTTGTGCAATTTCAGTAGCAAATTCTCGCGCTTCGGGGCGGTGTGGATGAATGACGAGAAGGACTTCGCGCTGAGACATTTACTGCGGTCCTTTCGCAATCGCTTCGTCGAGTTTGCCATCGCTGATGACTGGGGCACCCGCTTTTAACCAGAGGAAATATTCCACATTTCCGGATGGTCCCGGTAGCGGGCTTGCGACCACACCTAGAGTTCCAAGGCCGAGTTCTTCTGCTGCGGTCGCAACAGCGCGGACGGCTTCACGGCGAAGTGCGGCATCGCGCACAACACCCCCAGCACCGAGCTTTTCGCGGCCTACTTCAAATTGTGGCTTCACCATTATTAGAAAATCGGCATCGGGTTTGGCAACTGAAAGAAGTGCCGGAATGACAAGGGTGAGTGAGATAAATGAGAGGTCTGCAACGATCAGTTCGACTTTTTCACCGATGAGATCTGGTGTGATAGTTCGGATATTCGTCCGATCATGAATGACAACCCGTGAATCTTGTCGAAGTTCCCACGCTAGTTGGCCATACCCCACATCA
>RHAU01000218.1 GCA_010032125.1 Actinomycetota bacterium
GTAAGAGTTTGAGTGCGACCAAAATTTTCTGCTTCTGTAAGAATTGAATTAACAATCGCGCCATGACTTGCGGTTGCGAGTGTGAGATTGATAAATCCGGGGCCAGCAATCTCCACTTTAGAAAAGAGCGCATTACTCCGTAAATTTTCGGTAAGAGCATCTGCAATCACCCGCGGTGCAGTTCCGGCGCTCTTGGCCAGAACAAGCGCGACTGAACTGGCGTAATCGCCATGGTCACGGTTCTTAGGCCGCTCCAGCGGAATCTCGAGGGCCGCCAGCGATTCGGTTAAGGACTCGGAAAGTTTTCCACTTGCTATCGCTGCTGCCAGGGACTGGCGAAGCGCACCTGCGACGAGGTCTTGCGGCGTGAGCGGTGCGATGGGAGCTGACACCTGTCCAAGGCTACCGAGCGCGGCCTATGCGGCGGGGATTGCTGTCCATTTCCTGAGAACTCCCTTTCCAACAAAGGGTGATGTCCACTAGCGTCCCCCACGGTGAATTTTCACTTCGGGCTAGGAGAACTGGCTCGATCAATACTTTCGAAAGGTATATCGCAAATATGAAGAAACGCCGTTTAGCGATTACTGCGGTTCTCGCAGCATTCGCACTCATCCTCACCGGCTGCTCGAATTCTTCGGACAAAGGTGCTGAAGGTTTCGTTGGCGTCATCCTTCCTGACGCTGCATCTTCTGCTCGTTGGGAAACTGCTGACCGCGGATTCCTACAAGCAGCATTCGATGCCGCTGGTGTGAAGGCTGATATTCAGAATGCAAATGGTGACAAGGCTGCTTTCCAGACCATCGCTGATCAGATGCTCTCTGCAGGCGCAAAGGTTCTGATTCTTGTCAACCTCGATTCTGAATCAGCAAAGGCAGTTCAAGATAAGGCAGCAGCACAAGGTGTTAAGACGATCGACTACGACCGTCTCACACTCAATGGTTCTGCTTCCTATTATGTTTCATTCGATAACGAGTCGGTCGGTAAGCTTCAAGGAGAAGGCATCAAGGCCTGCCTCGATGCAGCTGGTAAGACCAACGCACGTATCGTCTATCTCAATGGTTCACCAACTGATAACAACG
>RHAU01000219.1 GCA_010032125.1 Actinomycetota bacterium
ATGGTCAATGGGGAGTTATCGATTATGAAGATGTGATTTCTACCGTGAATTATTTAGTGGAGACTGGAGTCGCTGCCGAGGGAAAAATCTTCATTGCTGGTGGAAGTGCAGGAGGATTTACCGTTCTTAATGCTTTAGTCCATAGCAATGTATTTGCAGCCGGGGCAGACTTCTACGGCGTTGCAGAACTGACGATGCTCGCCACAGATACACATGACTTTGAATCTAGATATCTAGATTCCATGATCGGTCCTTATCCTCAGCGAAAAGACCTGTACCTAGAGCGCTCCCCCCTAACGCACGCCGAAAAACTCAATACGCCTCTCATCATTTTCCAAGGCACTGAAGATAAAGTCGTACCACCGTCTCAATCCGAAGCATTCCGCGACGTGTGTATCAGAAAAGGAATCACATACAAATACTTCGCATTTGAAGGCGAAGGTCACGGATTTGTGAAATCTGAATCAATGATCACGAGCCTGGAAGAGAGCTTGCTCTTTTTTGGCAATGCTGGTGGGTTTACACCACATCTTTAAAGCGTCACTAGCACTTACAGATTTGATCGTCCTTTAATCCTGCTAGCGCTTCTTCGACATGCTCCCCGCATCCGCTCCATGTCCATTTACCGCAGCGGTTGCATTTCACTTTGCTACACATATCTCATCTCCTCGGCGTCACGTTATCAGATAGTTGTCTCATCACCTTTTTCTCACAAATCTGCAATGTGCGGTTGCTGTGACCTATACGCAAGAACCTCCCTGAAGTATGTCCTTTGCGAGTTACCGGACCAAGTGATGTTCGGAACCGAAAGGGGTATTTCAGATGAGGATCAGAAGTCGAAAATCGAGCGCGATTCTTTCCGTTTTCGCATTAGCACTTTCAACATTCACGTTGGTTGTTGGAAATGTGCCGATGGCAAACGCGCAACTCAAAGGGGTTACATTGGACTTCGCGGCGGCGGAGCCGACAAGTTATAACCACCTCGTTGGGGGCGGAAAATGGAATTCTGGAATTGTAAATACTGATATCGCTCGATCTCTCGCTGGAGATCAATTCAAGTGCGGTGACATCGTTTCTTA
>RHAU01000220.1 GCA_010032125.1 Actinomycetota bacterium
GTTGTGGTCAGCGATTCCGATGTCGACTGAAGCCCCACTCCTGACTTTTGGGTTTTCAACTACATCCCAACGAATAAAAAACTTAAAACGTCCCGATTGTTCACTCCCACACGAGGTCATTGCATTCGTCCAGAATCCAAAGGAACAGTCTTACGTTTTCGATCTTCCCAAATCAACACTGGTGGAATTGAAGAGCTCTGGCGTTGCAAAAAGTAGAAATGCTGCGCTTAAGCACGCGTCAGGTAAGTATCTGATTTTCGGTGATGACGATATTAGATTTCTAGATTCAGGCATTTGCCAGGCTATTGATTATTTTGAATCGCACCCCGAATGCTCCATCATTCTTGCACAAACCCAAGATGAGACTGGCTCGCTTCGTAAGCGATATGAACGTCAAATCACACCTCTCAAACTTACAAATAGCGCTCGTGCTGCTACGTATGAATTACTAGTTCGTGTTGACGCTATTTTTTATTCGTTGGGATGTAGTTGAAAACCCAAAAGTCAGGAGTGGGGCTTCAGTCGACATCGGAATCGCTGACCACAACTACTTGTGATCGTGCATATTTCGCAAGCGAGCGTGCGGTATTTGAAAGAACCGAATTCTGAAGGCGTGCACCTAGGAAGATAACGAGAGTATTAGAGACTGAAATCTGTCCATCCAAACTGAAGAAAAGCAAGACACAGAGTAGAAGCAGCATTCCAACCCCAGAAGCCAAAGCCCCGCCTTCTCCCGCTTTCACGCGAGTTGCATGATGGTGGGCGGCACGAGGCGCATCATCACCTTTCAACTGGAGCATCTGTCGCTGCTTCATCAATTGATTTGAAAATATCCGTCCAATAACCTGAAGTATTCCAGCGATAATTACAATATTAATGAGAGCGACGATGGGTTTTATCAAAGCAAAGAAAGCCAAAATTGCTCCTAGTTGCACCGCATAACCAAGAATATTTGTCAGTTCAAATGCCATCACCCACTCAGCGTTCTCTTCGCGCTTTGTACGTTCCCGATTCGCCGCTTTGAATGACTTCTCAAACGCGCGAACTCGATAA
>RHAU01000023.1 GCA_010032125.1 Actinomycetota bacterium
CCAGTAAATAAGCAATAAGTAATAAGCAAGGAGTCTCGTGAAAAGCGCCGTTGAATCTCTGTCGCCAACTCGAGTCCGCATTTCAATCGACGTAGATTTCAAAGATCTTGAGCCACACGTTCAAGCGGCATATCAAACAATCTCAGAGCGCGTAGTCATTCCTGGTTTTCGTAAAGGAAAAGTTCCTCGCCAGATGATTGACCAACGCGTGGGACGCGGAACTGTTTTAGATGAAGCCATTAATAACGCTTTGCCAGTTTTTTACTCTCAAGCAGCTCGAGAGAATGACGTTCTCGTCGTTGGTCGCCCAAGCGTTGATATAAAGGAATTGAAAGACAACGAGCTTGTTAAATTTGAAGTCGAAGTTGATATTCGTCCTGAAATAAAGCTCCCTGATTTTTCCAAGATAGATATTAAAGTTGATGATGTCTCAGTCTCTGATAAAGATATTGATGAGCAAGTCGATTCACTTCGCATTCGTTTTGGAACGCTGACAGCTGTCGAAAAAGATGCAGAAACCGGGGACTTCGTCACGATCGACCTCGTTGCACGTGTCGATGGAAAAGAAGTCGAAGGCGGAACTGCAAACGATATTTCCTATGAAGTGGGCTCTAACCGGATGATTGATGGCCTCGATGGTGCTCTCGTTGGAATGAAAGTGGGAGAGAAGAAGACATTTGCCACGCAGCTCGTTGGCATGAAAGAGGGCGAAACGGGAGAGGTCGAAGTCGAACTCAAGGCGGTCAAGAAACGCGAGTTACCTGATCTCAACGATGACTTCGCAAAGTTGTAGCACGCACCAAGGGACTGGCCGTCGTACTTGAGCGAGTAAAAGTCACGGATGCTTCCGGTAACACCGTGGACCTCTCAAAGCTCACAGCAAAACCGACCGAAGAGACCACGGCCGAATAACGCTCTGCCCTGAGCGAACAGAGCAGAAAATTTCCAATTCGAGGAAGCAAAACCCCGTTCGTAGCGTTAGGGTCACTACATAACGCAATTCAGGAGGACAGTGGTGGAACTCAATACCCCGCATATGGCGACTTCGGCCGCCGGCGGATTGGACGATCAGGTTTATAACCGACTTTTGAAGGAACGAATCATCTTCTTAGGTTCGGTCGTGGAAGATTCCATGGCAAACGCAATTTGCGCACAGATGCTCCTCTTGGCTGCAGAAGACCCTGAGAAAGATATTTACCTCTACATCAATTCACCCGGCGGATCGATTTCTGCGGGTATGGCTATTTACGACACCATGCAATACATCAAGAATGATGTTGCAACTGTGGCAATGGGCCTTGCAGCATCAATGGGCCAATTCCTTCTTTGCGCTGGTGCGCCAGGCAAGCGATATTCATTGCCACATGCACGCATCATGATGCACCAACCTTCAGGCGGAATTGGCGGAACCGCGTCAGATATCAAGATTCAAGCTGAGCAGATGAAATTTACAAAACATAAGATGGCAGAACTTATCGCGTTCCATACCGGCCAGAAAGTAGATGTCATTACTTCGGATTCAGATCGTGATCGTTGGTTTACAGCTGAAGAAGCGAAGGAATATGGCTTTGTAGATCACGTTGTTAAGTCTGCAGGACAAGTTTCCGGAAGTGGAGGAACAGTTCGATGACCGTTCAAGATTTCACTAATCGATACGTACTTCCCACAATCGAGGAGCGCACTTCCTACGGATATAAGCGACTTGATCCTTACACGAAACTTTTCGAAGAGAGAATTATCTTTTTGGGACAAGGCATTGATGACACCGTTGCAAACGATGTGATGGCACAACTATTGACCCTCGAATCTATGGATCCTGATCGAGACATCATGATGTACATCAACTCACCAGGTGGATCTTTCACAGCATTGACTGCAATTTATGACACGATGCAATTTGTTCGACCCGATGTCATGACAATTTGCTTGGGACAGGCTGCCTCTGCTGCTGCAGTTCTTCTTGCTGGCGGAACAAAGGGCAAGCGTTACGCGCTCGAACATTCACGAATCTTGATTCACCAGCCGTATAGCGAAGGTGGCGGACAAGGTTCTGATATCGAGATTCAGGCTAAAGAAGTTCTTCGTATGCGTGAACTTTTGGAGATTATGCTTTCGAAGCACTCGAACAAGTCGAAGGAAGATATCGGCAAAGATATTGAGCGCGACAAGATTCTTACCGCTGCTGAAGCGGTTGAGTACGGTCTTGTCGACCAGATTCTTGCTAGCCGCAAAGCATCAAAGAAGTAATTCCTCTCAGAGCGAACAACTATCTCCTGCGGTTCGCGCTGCTTGAGATTTACGATTAGTGCCTTCCCTAATGAAAGCAGGCGCTCGTGACTCGTATCGGTGAAAGCGGCGATCTCCTTAAGTGCTCCTTCTGTGGCAAAACGCAGAAGCAAGTAAAGAAACTTATCGCCGGTCCAGGCGTCTACATCTGCGATGAATGTATTGACCTTTGCAACGAGATTATTGCTGACGAGTTATCGGAAGCATCTGGCCTTGGTCTACAAGAGCTGCCTAAGCCACAAGAAATTTACGAATTCCTTGATCAATATGTCATTGGCCAAGATCGCGCAAAGAAGTCGCTCTCAGTCGCTGTTTATAACCACTACAAGCGAATCAAATCTGGCGACCGCCGCCGCGAAGACGGTGTAGAAATTGCAAAGAGCAACATTCTTCTCCTTGGCCCAACTGGCTGCGGAAAAACTTTGTTGGCACAAACTTTGGCACGGATGCTCAACGTTCCTTTCGCAATCGCAGACGCTACCGCTCTCACCGAAGCAGGCTATGTTGGCGAAGATGTTGAGAACATTCTTCTCAAGTTGATTCAAGCCGCTGATTTCGATGTAAAGAAAGCAGAGACTGGAATTATTTATATTGATGAGATCGATAAAGTGGCTCGCAAGAGTGAGAACCCTTCAATAACGAGAGATGTCTCGGGTGAAGGTGTGCAACAAGCACTTCTGAAGATTCTTGAAGGAACTACTGCATCAGTACCACCCCAAGGCGGAAGAAAACATCCGCATCAAGAATTTATTCAGATTGACACAACAAATGTCCTCTTTATCGTCGGTGGCGCTTTTGCCGGCCTTGAGAAGATTATCGAGGGACGAAAAGGAAAAGCCGGTGTTGGATTTAATGCTGCACTGAAATTAGCGAGCGATAAAGACAAAGTTGATCCATTTGCAGATGTCATGCCCGAAGACCTGCTGAAGTTCGGAATGATCCCTGAGTTCATTGGCCGACTTCCAGTTTTGACCTCTGTTGAGAGTTTGGATCGAAGCGCTCTACTTCAGATTTTGACTGAACCTAAGAACGCTCTGGTAAAGCAATATCAGCATCTATTTGATATGGACGATGTTGAACTTGAAATCGCAACCGATGCACTTGATCTAATCGCAGATCAAGCAATCGCCCGCGGAACTGGTGCACGTGGACTTCGAGCAATCATGGAGGAAATCTTGCTTCCAGTGATGTATGAAGTGCCAAGCCGAAAAGATGTCGGAAAAGTAATCGTCACTGCTGAGACCATTCGCGAGAAGGTTTCACCGACCTATGTTGAGCGCGGACCAAATAGCGTGAAGCGTTCTACGAAACAACGCGGCGAAGAGAAGAGCGCGTAAGCGTCGGTAGGATTCCGCACTATGTCGGAATTATCTTCATCATTCTCACCAGCGGAAATCGAAGCTCCGCTATATAAGAAGTGGGTTGATGCTGGTTATTTCAATGCCAACTCAAATTCGGATAAGCCTGCTTTTTGTATCGTCATTCCGCCGCCAAATGTGACCGGCAGTCTTCATATCGGACACGCTCTCGATCACACACTTCAAGATCTACTCATTCGTATGAAGCGCATGAAGGGATTTGAGACGTTATGGCTTCCAGGAATGGACCATGCCGGAATCGCCACTCAAAATGTGGTCGAAAGAAAGTTAGCTGAACAAGGAAAAACTCGTTTTGACTTTGGTCGCGAAGAATTTGTAAAGAAAGTGTGGGAATGGAAAGCCGAATCTGGCGGCGCAATCTTGGGTCAAATGAAACGCCTCGGAGATTCCGTCGATTGGTCGCGTGAACGCTTCACAATGGATGAGGGTCTTTCAAGATCTGTCCTCACGATTTTTAAGCGTCTGTATGACGAAGGATTGATTTACCGGGCTGAACGAATCATCAACTGGTGCACTCGTTGTTTGACTGCGCTTTCGGATATTGAAGTGGATTACCAAGATATTGAGGGTCAGTTTGTCCAAATTCGCTATGGCCGCGAGGGCGAAGATCAGATCTGGATAGCTACAACGCGACCCGAAACAATGTTGGGCGATGGCGCTGTTGCTGTTAACCCCAACGACGATCGCTATAAACACATGATCGGCAAGAAAGTTCATCTTCCATACGTAGACCGAATGATTCCGATTGTTGCTGATGAATTAGTGGATCCAGAGTTTGGTACCGGTGCCGTAAAGGTGACTGCGGCCCACGATCCAAATGACTTTGAGATGGCTTTGCGCCATAACGTTCCCATGATTGTGATCATGAATGAAAAAGGAATCATGGAAGGAACTAATACAAAGTTTGATGGTATGGATCGCTTTGAAGCCCGCAAAGCAGTAGTTGAAGAACTTCGCAAAGATGGATTGCTGGGTTGGGAGAAGCGTCCTTATGTTCATAGCGTTGGACATTGCTCGCGTTGCAACACAATCGTCGAACCGCGACTTTCATTGCAATGGTTTGTGAAAGTTGCACCACTTGCCAAAATGGCTGGCGACGCAGTTCGAACTGGCAAAGTGAAAATTTCACCTAAAGAGATGGAACCTCGCTATTTCGATTGGGTCGACAACATGCATGATTGGTGCATCTCGCGACAGTTGTGGTGGGGACATCGCATTCCGGTTTGGTACGGACCAGATGATGAAGTCAAAGTTGTTGGACCTGATGAAAAGGCTCCGGAGGGTTGGCGTCAGGATGAGGATGTTCTTGATACATGGTTTTCATCAGCCTTGTGGCCATTTTCAACTCTAGGTTGGCCAGATAACACCGATGATGTGAAGAAGTTTTATCCCAACTCCGTTCTTGTTACCGGTTATGACATTCTCTTTTTCTGGGTTGCGCGAATGATGATTTTTGGACTTTTTGCGATGGATGGCAAAGAGCCATTTAAAGTCATCGCTTTGCTTTATGGACTTCTTTAACAAAAGAAGAGTCACTCGTCATTGCTTCTTGGCCGAAAGTAACTCCAGAATTCAAAGGTGAAAAGGAGCCAGCAGAAGTCGTCGCTGGTATTCAACGTCTCATCACGGAAATTAGAAGGTTTAGGAACGAGCAAGGAATTAAAACATCGGCTCGCATCCCAGCGAAGATAACGGGTCTTAAAGGTCCTATTGCACATTATGAATCTTCAATACGTTTCTTAGTTCGTCTTGATGAACCAGGCTCTGATTTTGCCGCTGGAGCAAAAGTGGAAATTGATGAGTACGAAGTTCACTTTGATCTTCGCGGAAGCATTGATGTGAAAGCAGAAAGAGCTCGGCTCTCGAAGGACTTGGTGACTATCACCAAAGATAGAGAGACCGCTCGCGTCAAGTTAGAGAATGAAAACTTTATGGCGAAGGCTCCCATGGATGTCGTGACAGAGATTCGCCAACGATTCGAATTCTGCGACGCGGAAATCGAACGCATCAACGCACAACTTGCTGCGCTCCCTCAAGAATAGTTTTAGATATGGCGGATCAAGTTCAAAACAGATTAGACGAAGTCGAACGTGCGCTTCTTAATCGATGGCCCGAGACAAGAATCGCTCCAACGCTAGAACGCATCGCGCTTCTCGCAGACATGCTCGGCTCGCCTCAACTTTCTTACCCGACGATTCATATCGCAGGCACAAATGGAAAAACGACCACGACGCGACTTATAGATACCCTCTGTTTCGAATTAGGTTTACGAACTGGAAGATTCACGAGTCCGCATTTAGAGAGTTTTCTCGAGCGTATCTCTATCAATGGATCTCCCATTTCACCCGAAGGAATGATTGCCGCCTTTGACGATATCTCTCCATACCTTGACCTCGTTGATTCAAGAATGGAGAACAAACTTTCATTCTTTGAGGCGATGACAGCCCTCTCCTTTGTCGCATTCGCTGAGTTTCCCGTTGACGTTGGAATCTTTGAGTGTGGAATGGGCGGCGAGTGGGATTCCACAAATGTCATTCGCGCGGACGTATCGGTGATGACACCTATAGGTTTTGATCACATGCAATATTTGGGCGATACCCTTACAAAGATTTCGGCAACGAAATCAGGCATCATAAAAGAGGGTGCTTTTGCAGTACTTGCTCGCCAGGAGCAAGAGTCAGCAACGGTATTGATGAAGAAATGCGCCGAAATGAGCGCGACGCCGATTCGTGAAGGCATCGAATATTCAGTCCTACAACGCTCTTTAGCTGTAGGCGGTCAGCTACTGAGTATCCGAGGTGTTTATGGTCAATACGATGACATCTTTCTTCCACTTCATGGTGAACACCAAGCATCAAATGCGGCGACGGCTCTTGCAGCGGTAGAAGTTTTTGTTGGTGAAAAGGAATTGGATGGAGATCTTGTCCGCTCCGCATTCGCCAAGGCCACATCTCCAGGGAGATGTGAAATCGTCCACCGCAATCCAACTGTCATCATTGACGCGGCACACAATCCCCATGGCGCTGTCTCACTTCGGAAGACCATTTCGGAGGAATTTGATTTCACAGCAATCATCGGCGTCGTTGCGCCCATGGCTGATAAAGATGTGGACGGTATTTTCGAGGAATGCGAGCCGATAATGTCACGAGTAACAGTCACGAGAAACTCGTCTCATCGAGCGGCGCCACTTGATGAACTCCGAGGTCAGGCAATCGAAGTATTTGGCCCAGATCGAGTAAGTTCACATGACGTTTTGACTGATGCAATTTCCGAAGCGATGGAGCAGGCTCGATTGCTAAATGCAGTCGATGACGGAAATTGCGCAGTTCTCATAACAGGATCCGTTGTCACAGCGGGCGAAGCGCGAAGTTTTATTTCATCATTGAAGGGAAATTCTCGATGAGAATGTTGGCGCGAAGTGTTTTGATAATGGAGCTCTTTGTAATGGGCTTTGCACTTCTTATAGAAAAAGATCGACCAACAAATGAAGGCCTGGTTATAGGTGGCTTGATCATGGCAGCGGCATTTATCGCATCTGGTTTACTCAAGAGAAAAATCGGATGGGTGATTGGTTGGATTACGCAGTTTGCAATGATCGCTTACGGTCACTTCGTTTTCACTATGTACTTTATGGGCGGCCTATTCCTTGGACTTTGGGTTGCCGCCATCATTGTTGGTCGAAAAGGGGAGGCGATTCGGGCCGCACATCTCGAGGCGAGCAAGGATAAAAAAGGCGAATAGACTGCCCCCGTGACAAACACCGCTTCCTCACCGCAACGCACATTGGTACTCATCAAACCAGATGGCGTTCGTCGTGGACTTGTTGGCGAAGTTATTTCTCGAATAGAGAAAAAAGGTTATTCAATCTCCGCACTTCGTATGTTGAATGCAGATCGCAATCTGCTTGAAGAACATTACGCAGAGCACAAAGGAAAACCTTTCTACGAGCCGTTACTTGAGTTCATGACATCGGGACCGATTGTTGCGCTCATCGCCCAAGGCGAGCGAGTAATTGAAGGATTTCGTTCTCTTGCGGGGACGACAGATCCGACAGTTGCTGCGCCTGGTTCGATTCGCGGCGATCTTGCTCGTGACCAAGGAACGCGCGTTGTCCAGAACATTGTTCACGGATCAGATTCAGTTGAATCCGCTGAACGTGAAATAAGAATTTTCTTCCCTGGCTTATAAGGAGATAAGTAATGACGAACCAACTCAATCGTTGGTCCTTCCTAGGACGCGATATGGCAATCGACCTTGGTACCGCAAATACCTTGGTTTATGTACGCGGAAAAGGAATTGTTCTAAACGAACCTAGCGTCGTTGCTGTCAACCAAGATACCGGCGCGGTTCTAGCAGTCGGCGCCGAAGCAAAGAA
>RHAU01000221.1 GCA_010032125.1 Actinomycetota bacterium
TTGATTTCTGACATGGGAGATGAATAGTAAGGGCACGCGTGTAGCCTTGTCATATGGCTCTAGAAAAGATAGCTGTTATTGGGGCAGGTGTCATAGGCGAAACATTGATTCGCGCCCTGATAAACAATGGAACTCCAAGTAGCCATATTTTCGTAGCGGAAAAACGCATGGAAAGACGTAAAGAAATTGCGGATACATATAAAACCAATGAAATTGATGGTCTTCAGGTGGTTGATGTCGTCTTCCTTGCAGTAAAACCACAAGATTTGATTGAAACGATTAAGACGTGGGACAAATCTGAAATATCTGGAAAGCTCGTAGTGACTTTTGCTGCAGGTATCAAAATAAAGGACATTGAAGATGTGCTGGGAAGAGAAGTAAGAGTTATTCGAGTTATGCCTAATACCCCATTAACGATTGGACGGGGAATGTCGGCGCTCAGCATGGGATCAAAGGCGACTTTGGGTGATCAGGAATGGTTATCACAATTCTTGGGAAGTTCGGGAAGAGTTGTTGTGGTACCTGAGGATCTTCAGGATGCTGTTACAGCAACCAGTGGTTCTGGGCCGGCGTACTTCTTTGCCTTTGCTGAAGCTATAGAGGCTGCAGCCAAGCGATTGGGCTTAGGAGATGAAGAAGCTAAGGTCCTTGCGAAAGAAACTCTTGTCGGAGCAGCGCTCTTAGTCGATCAGTCTGGAAAAGAATTGAAGACTTTACGTGAAAACGTGACAAGTCCCAATGGAACGACTGCGGCTGCACTCCAAAGCTTTAAAGATTCAGAGTTGGATGAGGTTGTTTACCGAGCGATGAAAGCAGCACGAGATCGTTCTATTGAATTAAGTTCATGAATCCAGAAGTTGCAATCTATTCTCGACGAGGTTGCCATCTCTGTGACGTTGCTGAAACGATTGTTCGAGAGGTCAACAAAGAAATCCCCTTTGAATTAAAAGTTATTTATATCGATGGAGATGCGAACTTAGAGAAAGAGTATGGAGAAGAGGTTCCGGTAACTCTTATCAATGGCAAGCGCCATGATTACTTCAAAGTAAAT
>RHAU01000222.1 GCA_010032125.1 Actinomycetota bacterium
TCCCGTTGATACATCACCTCTTGTTCGCGAACATCGCGAGATAAAGGGAATTGTCGAGAAGTGGGATCTCTATGTCGATGGCTTCGAATTGGCCACTGGCTATTCAGAGTTAATTGACCCCGTTATTCAACGGGAACGCCTTGTAGAACAAGCAAAACTCGGCGCAAAGGGTGATCTTGAAGCGATGCAAGTAGATGAAGATTTCTTGCGCGCGATGGAGCATGGAATGCCTCCGATGGGCGGCGTTGGAATGGGAATCGATCGATTACTGATGGCGCTGACTGGACTTGGGATTCGCGAAACGATTCTCTTCCCATTGGTGAAACCCGAAGAAGCATGACCGCTCTGATTCGCCCCGCTCGCACCAGCGACATCAAAGCAATTCGAAAGATCATTGATACATACGCACTTCAGCGCCGCGTTCTTGCAAAAGAGACAGTCACTCTTTATGAAGATACACAAGAATTCTTCGTCGCCGAGATTGATAATTCCATCGTAGGTTGCGGTGCGCTTCATGTTCTCTGGGAAGATCTTGGGGAAGTTCGAACAGTTGCCGTCGTCGAAGAACATCGCGGAAAAAAAATCGGCCATCACATCATGACTGCGATTATCAATCGTGCCCAAGATTTAGGTTTAAAACGTCTCTTCTGTCTGACATTTGAAACTGGATTTTTCGGAAGCCACGGCTTTAAGGAAATTCACGGAACACCGGTTGATCCCGATGTCTATCAACAATTGCTACGTTCCTATGACGAAGGTATCGCCGAATTCCTCGACCTTGAGAGCGTCAAGCCCAATACCCTCGGCAATACCCGCATGCTCCTGCATCTGGAATAAACACCCGCATCTTGAGGTTGTAGCCGTCACACAATCCCATATCTTGGCTCTGAGATATTGATGTCGCCCCCGCGGGCGGTCTCTTATACGCTAGGCAGAGATAGGCAGTACATAAGGAGAAGTAATGTTTGAGCGCTTTACCGATCGGGCCCGCCGCGTTGTTGTTCTCGCGCAGGAAGAAGCCCGCATGCTCAATCACAACTACATCGGAAC
>RHAU01000223.1 GCA_010032125.1 Actinomycetota bacterium
AGTTGAATTCCTCGAAACGTGGTACGCATTGGCAGAGCAATAACGCGCAATGAGGAATTAATCTCCTCAAAGTTAGGCAACATCGTTAGGGGCGTTTGGGAAACTTATCGAAATTCGGAGGGCGCTTTTCTTTGTAAGCATCGCGTCCTTCTTGACCTTCTTCTGTCAGATAGAAAAGCAGGGTTGCATCACCGGCAAGTTGTTGAACTCCCGCCAATCCATCGTCGGCAGCATTAAGTCCAGCCTTAAGAAGTCGTAACGCCATTGGTGAATGTCGAAGCATTTCGCGCGCCCAGGAAACGGTCTCGGCTTCGAGTTGATCCACAGAAACCACGGTATTAACAAGACCCATATCCAGCGCTTCACGTGCATCATATTGACGGCACATAAACCAGATCTCGCGCGCTTTCTTCTGACCTACATGACGAGCGAGAAGCCCTGCGCCATATCCGCCATCAAAGGAACCAACCATCGGACCGGTCTGCCCAAATTTTGCATTCTCTGCCGCGATAGTGATGTCGCAGACCACATGAAGAACATGTCCGCCTCCGATTGCCCAACCGGCCACCATCGCAATTACCGGTTTAGGTGTGCGGCGAATCTGTATCTGAAGATCGAGAACGTTAAGTCGTCCTATTCCCTTTTTACCTACTTCATCGCTTCCAATGTAACCATCATCGCCACGTACGGAGATATCTCCACCTGAGCAAAAAGCTTCATTACCTTCACCAGTAAAAATAATGACGCCGACCTTGTCATCGTCTCTAGCAAAGTTAAATGCCGTTTGTAATTCTGCAAGTGTTTCAGGACGAAATGCGTTTCTTACATGCGGACGATTAATTGTTATCTTCGCCATACCTTCTGCAACTTCGTATCGAACATCAGTGAAATTCTCGGAGCCAGCGCCACGTTGCCATGCAGGAATAGTGCGACTTCCCGGCTCTCGCTTAATCGGCTTGCTCATATGGCATACCCTACGGTGGTTATGGAAATGACGGTAAGTCGGGAAATTATTCCGATTAATCCAGGTTGGAATCTCGCTGAACTTCA
>RHAU01000224.1 GCA_010032125.1 Actinomycetota bacterium
TTTCTCAACGCGTCCATGGTCGAGCCAAATCGGCGCCTGGGCAAGTGACCAATCGCGACCACTTGATTCACGTTCAACACTGGAAGAGAGATGGCGAGAATTTTCAGCAAAATATCCTGAAGGCAGTGCAGTTCCGCGTCCGCCGCATTGGGGCGGGTATCTCGTTACTCCAACCGCAATTGAATTCTGGCAAGGACGATATTCACGACTCCATGATCGAATTCATTACCAACGCAACGGAAATGGTTGGAAGATCGAACGTCTCTTCCCTTAGGCTCTCCACCTCATGTCAGAAATAAAGATTCCCGATTCCATCAAGCCGCGCGATGGCCGTTTTGGCTGCGGCCCCAGCAAGATTCGAGATGAAGCGCTCGCTGCACTCGTCTCCTCCGGTACATCGATTCTCGGAACTTCTCACCGGCAGAAACCGGTAAAAAGCGTAGTTTCCCGAGTTCGCAGCGGACTAACCTCTTTATTCAATCTCACCGACGGATACGAAGTCGTACTTGGTAATGGCGGTTCGACCGCGTTCTGGGATATCGCCACTTTCTGCCTCATTGAAAAGAAGTCACAACATCTAAGTTTCGGTGAGTTCTCCTCCAAATTTGCATCGGCTGCCAAAGAGGCTCCGTTTTTGGATGAACCGTCGATTATCAAATCCGAACCTGGTTCACATCCACTTCCGGTAGCTGAAACCGGCGTTGATACTTATGCGCTCACACATAACGAAACTTCTACTGGCGTTGCGATGCCTATCACTCGACCTGCTGGAACCGATGGCGCACTTGTCCTCGTCGATGCCACGAGCGCGGCCGGTGGCATGAAAGTTAATTCAAAAGAGTTCGATGCTTACTACTTTGCACCACAGAAATCATTTGCATCAGATGGAGGATTGTGGGTGGCGTTGATGAGCCCTGCTGCCATCGCTCGTGCGGAGAAAATCAAAGCCAGCGGGCGTTGGACTCCAGCATTTCTTGATCTCTCAATCGCCATCGAAAATTCTCGCCTTGATCAGACCTACAACACGCCTGCTGTTGCGACGTTGATGCT
>RHAU01000225.1 GCA_010032125.1 Actinomycetota bacterium
CCAGACCGCTGCAGGTGTCACGCAGTGTGCTGGTGTTACCAGTGATGGCGCGAAGTACCTCATGTTGGTCCCTGCGAATTACAAGGGAACGGCAATGTTGTACTCCCACGGATATCGCTACCCGGTCGATCTACCTGCAGCTATTCCTATTGTTGGTGGATATACCGTGGCTGATGCCGCTGAACCTGTCCCTGGCGGAAGCGCAGCAATCTACGGACCACTCCTTGCACAAGGCGTTGCAGTCTTTGGTTCTGGCTTTGCTCGTCAAGGATGGAACGTTGATTCTGCATTGAAGACCAACGTTGAACTTATTGGAATTTTCAACAAGAGATTCCCGACCACAACCAAAGTTGTTGCATGGGGTAACTCTCTCGGAGGCTTTATTACTCAAGCCCTCGCTGAGAAGTATCCAAACCTCATCAGTGCCGCAGTGCCGATGTGTACTGCTGCTGGAAGTATCGAAGCAGGTCTTCAAATGGCCGGAGATTTCCTCTGGGTATTTAAGACATTCTTTGATCCAACAATTAAGGGCGGAAATTATTCTGCCGGAGCTGCTGGTTATGGCGAGGCAATGGCAGATCTTGGAAAGATCTTCACTGCAATGGGTGCGTTACAAGCCGCTGTTTCAACAGGTGCTTGGCCTTCAACATCAAAAGTTCCCGACGCTATTAAGGCGATCCCATCACGATCAGCGTTACTTCTCGCTGGTCTGATTGCAGGCGTTCCAACTCAGAGCCCGCACTTTGATGGAACTACAGGACCTGAAGGTCCGTTGAAGACATCATTCCCATTGGCAGTGAGCCCAGCGCTCGCTGTTCTTGAGAATGGAACTAACGCAGCAGTTCTCGCAATCTTGGTCACCTATGATCTTGAGTTGCAATCTGGTGGTCAGGTCTTTGATAACTCAACGACTGATTATGCAGAGAGAGTTGCAGTCTCTTCATACGTATACAACGCTGCTTTGAGCGGTGTTGCATCAATCAATGGACTGCTCTCATATCTCAACCCTGCCAATCCAGCCGCACCTCGCGCTAAGGCATCAGCTGCTG
>RHAU01000226.1 GCA_010032125.1 Actinomycetota bacterium
AATGGACCAATCTCTGCCTTCTGTCACATCATGCAATCCCATGGAATCGATGTTCAGGTTGATGATTATTACGAGCATGCAATGAGCGCCGGTGGAGATGCAAACGCCGCCGCATATCTTGAATGCACCGTCGCCGGCGGAACGTATTGGGGCGTAGGTATCGATCCATCAACCACCACCGCTTCGCTTAAAGCGGTGATTTCTGCGGTCAATCGCGCGCTTCGCGTAAGCCGTTGACTACCTTTGCCTGGTGGCGCTCTACCGCGACGAGGGAATAGTTATCCGCACCCAGAAATTGGGGGAGGCGGATCGCATCATCACGCTCTTCACGCGCGAGCATGGCCGAGTCCGTGCAGTTGCAAAAGGCGTTCGCCGAACAAAGTCGAAATTTGGCGCGCGTCTAGAACCAGCAAGCCACGTTGATATCCAGCTCTACACCGGAAAAACTTTTGATGTAGTGACTCAAGTTGAAGCGGTTGAGAATTACGGTGATGAGATATCAAGCGACTATCAAAAATGGACGATTGCTTCATCCATTCTTGAAGCTGCTGAGCGATTCTCCGCCAACGAAGGTGAACCTGCGCTACAACAATTTTTGTTGCTTGCTGGAGCGCTGAAGGCTCTGGCACATGAATCGCACGATCCATCTCTCATACTTGATGCTTATTTACTTCGATCACTGTCCATTGCGGGATACGCACCTTCCATGACTCTCTGTTCACGATGTGAAGCTCCTGGGCCTCACAAATATTTTTCTCTTGTTGGTGGCGGTTCTGTTTGTGCAGATTGCAAACCATCTGCCTCTGCTACACCCGCACCAGAAACACTCACTTTGATGTCCGACTTATTAACATCCAATTGGGATGGTGCAGATCAAAGCCAGACTCGAAATCGACGCGAAGCATCAGGGCTAATCGCTGCCTATCTTCAGTGGCATCTGGAGAGAGGATTGAAGAGTTTGCCGATGGTGGAGAGAGCGAGTTCGTGAAACCACCAAAGATTCCGCGCGATCGAATTCCTCATCACGTTGCCCTCGTTATGGATGGCAA
>RHAU01000227.1 GCA_010032125.1 Actinomycetota bacterium
AACGGAATCTCCCATGGAAGTGTGGCAAGAGAGGAGATTTCTGCGCCGATGCCCGTGATGTGAAGTTTAGATTTGTGCGGTGCCACTGCTTTATTCTTCCAGCCTTTAGACTTTAGACATGGCGCGAATCAATCGAGTTCTAAAGAAAATCACAGAGAAGTCACCTGCAGTGAGTGAGAAAAGTAACTTTGGCGAGAAAGGCGCTCCGCTCAACATTGAGCACCCTTTTTATTTCGGTTTCTTAGCGGCATCGGGAGCGCTGATTGCCATCACATTATTGCGCGCGCTTCAATCTGCAGGTCAGGTGTTCGTACTCTTGATCATCGCACTCTTCCTTGCCATGGGTCTTAATCCTGCAGTCATTGCCCTCGAGAATCGTCGAATGAAACGTGGCGCCGCCGTCGCCACTGTTGTTGCAGCAGTGCTTGTTGTCGTTACCCTGGCTGCGTTCATTGTGATTCCACCGGTACTGAAGCAGGTTGATGAATTTCTCAACGGTGCGCCCCAACTCATCGATTCCCTTCGAAACAACGCGACCTTTGCACGATTGAATCAAGAATATGGATTGATTGATTCACTTCAGAAGAAATTTCAAGAATACGTCACTAACGGCAAGTTAATTTCTGGTGCTTTTGGAGGCGTTCTCGGCGTTGGAAAAACTGTTTTATCTGGCGCTTTTTCGGCGCTCACTGTGATGGTCTTGACCTTGTATTTCCTCTCCTCACTTCCATCAGTCACGTCAATCTTCTATCGCCTGGTACCCGCATCTCGCCGTCCTCGGGTTGAGAAGATTGGCGACGCAATCATCTTCCAGGTTGGAGCATTTGTAGGAAGCCAGGTATTGATCGCACTCTTCGCTTCAATCTTTGTTGCGATTCTTGGATTCGCACTCGAGCTTCCTTATGCAGCAGCGCTGGGAGTACTCATCCTCTTTGTTGCGCTTATCCCCCTCATCGGCCACTTCATTGGCGGCAGCATCGTCACCCTTGTTGCGTTAACGCAGTCACCTGCAAAGGGTGCGCTTGCAATCCTGCTTTACACCGC
>RHAU01000228.1 GCA_010032125.1 Actinomycetota bacterium
GCCAGCAAGACTTCGTGCATATTCGGGACGTAGCGAGGCGTCACGAATCTTTGCAACCAGTGGCGCTGCAACACCAAGAGCTTGGACTCGACCTTCAGCCGTCGTGAGATCAAAATCTTTTAGAGCGCTCTTGATGGCAAACTCAAAGAGCGGAACGCGCCGCGCAATCAAATCTCGAACTGCTACATCGCCATGTTCTTGCCGCAGCTCGCAAGGATCCATCCCGGAGGGTTCCACGGCGACAAAAGTTTGAACGACAAACTTCTGATCATCATCGAATGCACGAAGAGCAGCTTTCTGACCGGCAGCGTCTCCGTCGAAAGTGAAGATAACTTCTCCGCGGAAAGCATCATCATCCATCAAGAGTCGCCGCAAAATACGAATGTGGTCATCACCAAATGCTGTTCCGCACGTTGCAACTGCCGTTGTGACCCCCGCTAAATGTGCAGCCATGACATCTGTGTATCCCTCGACGATCACAGCCTGACGTTTCTTCGCAATCTCTTTCTTTGCCATATCAAGACCGTAGAGAACCTGACTTTTCTTGTAGATCGGAGTCTCCGGTGTGTTGAGATATTTCGGACCTTGGTCCACTTCATCGCTCGCCAATTTTCGCGCACCAAATCCCACAACATCTCCGGAAATATCTCGAATCGGCCAGACCAAGCGATTTCTAAATCGATCAATTGGGCCTCGCTGACCTTCTTTACTTAGTCCTGCGAGGTTTAACTCTTCGATAGTGAAGTTCTGCGCACGAAGAAATTTTGTTAGCGCGTCCCACTCATCTGGTGCATAGCCCACCCCGAATTGAGCACACGCAGTCTGATCAAACCCTCTTTTGATAAGAAAGTCTCTACCGATTTGTGCCGTCGGAAGCGAAAGTTGTTCTTGATAGAACTTTGCTGCTGCGGCATTTGCGGCAACAAGGCGAGAGCGCTGCCCGGATGGAGCACTCGTTCCTCTACTTTCGTCGTAGGTGAGGGTGTACCCAATCCGCTCTGCTAATTTCTCAATCGTCTCGGTAAATGTCAGATG
>RHAU01000229.1 GCA_010032125.1 Actinomycetota bacterium
TCGAGACGCGGGATAGAGTCGTTTGCCATTAAGAATATCGAGTTCTAAGCGGGCACCAGCAAACTTCGCTCGCAGAATTGAGTCAGTCGCCGTGAGATTGACCGCGGGATTGTCCAAGCGCGGTGGCATTTCTGGCAAACCATCTTTCAGCGCATCGCTTACTCCGTTAACCAATAACGAGCCTTTCCAAGAGAATTCGAATTTTTCTTTTGGATCAAACTTTATCGATAGTTCCTTCTGGTCAAATTGCGGATCCTTCAAACTTGCAACAAAACTTTTAAAGGATTTGAACTTAGACTTATCGCTTAGCAGGGCGACATAAAGACTTCCCACACCAGCAGGTAACCATTCTTGAAAGGCAGAATCTCCGAAACGTTGAGGCCTAAAACCTTCTGGGGTTGCTACCGCCACGTATCCATCTCCTACGCGCCCGGCAATCCACGAACCTCATAATGTGGGCACTCTGGGGCATGGGCTCGCTCAATCTTGCCGTTCTACCAGTTACAACCTTGATCACAGCAACCCGCTATGAAATTCCTGAATTGATCGTCAAAGTTGCGCATTCGGTAGACAAGAAATGGGAAGGTCGACAGGTATATCGAGGTAAGTACCGTTTTACAAGTGACTTATTGGAGCGGCCATATTCGTCGGATCTACGTGTATGGCGAAACGGTTCAGGAATGATTTCATCCGTACAGGATTACAGATCTGGGCTGCCGGGTTTGCAGGAACATGTTTGGGGAATAACTCTTGCTCCTGAAGTTCAAGTTTTTGCAAGTTACCCAGCCTCGCATAGTCATGCTACTTCTGTTCGACCCAATGCTTGGGCGGGACATCTTGTATTGCCAAGGGTTCGGCAATTTCAAAATTACGTATTTGCTATTTACCCCGAAAGAGACGAAGTCTTCCCGCAGTCAACTCATTTATGGTTTCCATCTCCGCTTATGGACGAGTTCAAGTGCAAAGGTTCGTGGATTGCCGGGCGCGTAGGAGATGGATACGTGGCGGTAGCAACCCCAGAAGGTTTTAG
>RHAU01000230.1 GCA_010032125.1 Actinomycetota bacterium
CTACCAAATAAACCAGTTACTTTTATTCTTGAAGGAAACCGCGTTAATGTAACCGCAGGTCGGTTGGATGCTGTGAAATTGATATTGACATATGTTGTGCCAAGCGCGTTCAGGCCGTCTGTTAAATAACTTGGGTTGAAAGCGATATCGATGGGGTCCCCGGAATAAGTGATGGTCAACTCTTCGGTTGCTTGTGCTTCATCACTTACACCAGCTTCTAATTGAAGCGTGTTCTTTGCAAACTTGAGTCGTAGAGGTGTGTTTTTCTCGGTAACAAGGGCGACTCGACGTACTGCTTCAAGGAGTTGTGCTACTTCAATAACAGCGGTGGCGGCTGCTTCTGATGGTAGGAGGTGTGAGTATGGGGGGAAAGCTCCATCAAGTTGGCGTGAGGTCATTGTTTTGGTTTCTGTAGCAAAACCAATAAGGCGGTCTGTGGCTGAGGTTGGCGCTATAGCAAAGGAGAGATTTTTTGTGGTTGCGATTGTGCGAGCTGCATCGGCCAGAGTTCTGGCGCGTAGAAGGGCTGAGGTTGTTAATTCCGAATCGTTGGGTGTCCATGGAATCTCGCGCACTGCTAATCGATATCGATCGGTGGCGGCAAGTGTGATGGTGTTTTTATTTATGTTGACGTGAATTCCTGTCAGGGTTGGGAGTGACTCGTCACGGCCAGCGGCGACAGCAACTTGATTGACGGCAGTTGCGAACACATCGCTTGCGATTTCACCTGAAGTATCGGGAAGTTTTGGAAGGTTTGGGTATTCATTAATTGGAAGGATAGGGAGTGCAAATTTAGCTGAACCTGCGGTTACATTAACGCGGTTTCCTTCAAGAATAAAAGTAACTGGTTTATTTGGTAGGGCGCGAGAAATTTCAGCAAGAAGGCGACCAGGTACCAAAACTCTTCCTTTTTCTCTTATTTCTGCTTCGAAAGAAGATTTTGATGACGTCTCTAAATCTGATGCGGAAAGTGTGATCTCGTTTTGTGCATCGATAACAATTCCAAGTAAAGCGGTCATAATCGGC